>DASXHY010000559.1:0-4568 GCA_036488095.1 Verrucomicrobiia bacterium
AACCGTTCTCGGTACCGGCAACGTCATGATGGCGGCGACCCTCGCGGACGGAGTGACCATTATTGAAAGCGCCGCATGCGAACCGGAAGTGGTCGACCTCGCCAATTTCCTTAATGCGATGGGCGCAAAAATTTCCGGCGCGGGTAGCCCCACGATTACCATCACAGGCGTCAAAAAACTTCACGGCGCGGAACACGAAGTGATTCCCGACCGCATCGAAGCCGCCACTTACGCCATTGCCGCCGCCGCCACGAACGGCGAAGTCACCCTGCACGGCGCGCGCGCCGACCACCTGCACGCCGTGTTCGACAAGCTGCACGATTCCGGCGTGAAGATTGTTCGCAAAGGCTCCGCCGTCACCGTTTCGCGCAATGGAAAATTAAAACCGGTCGACGTCACCACCCTGCCGTACTCCGGTTTTCCCACCGACGTGCAGGCGCAAATGATGGCGTTGATGACCCTCACGCCCGGCATCAGCATCATCACCGAACGCATTTTCGAATCGCGCTTCATGCATGTGAGTGAGTTGTCGCGCCTGGGCGCGGACATTGAAATTGAAGGGCCAAGCGCGATCGTCAAAGGCGGCAAGCCCTTGAGCGGCGCGCCGGTGATGGCGAGCGATTTGCGCGCCAGCGCCGCGTTGGTCATCGCCGGCCTCGCGGCCAAGGGTTCCACGCAGGTGAATCGCGTTTATCACCTGGATCGCGGCTACGAAAACATGGACTTGAAATTGCGCAAGCTCGGCGCGCGCGTCGAGCGAATCGAGGAATCATGATAAAAACAATCATCATCATTGCGGTCGTTGCCATCGTCGCGCTGGGCGGATGGCAACTTTTTGAATATTGGGAAAAGGTGCAGGACGAAAAAGTGAACGCCCAGAAAGAAGCTGCCGCGTCGGTCGTGAACCCGGACGCTCTGCCCGGATTGCCGCCCTCATGGGACACGTCGTTGAAAGCCGCCGAGCAACAAGGCGCCACCGCGCTGGGAAACTGGCTCAAGACTTACGGCCCCGGCGTGCAGGACCCGCGCAAGGCGTGGATTCAATTGGATTACGTGTTGTTGATTACGCGCGATAATCCGCAGGAAGCCAAACGCATCTTCGCCGAAGTGAAAGACCGAACGCCGCCCTCTTCCCCCGTCTGGCCGCGCATCCACGATTTGGAAAAGAGTTACCAGTAGCGCACTATTGAACGTAGCAGCCGTTGTAAATTCATTTTGCCGGCTTCTGCGATTTTTTCGGATTGATATTAATTTTGATCCCGAAATTCCCATGGTTGCGCCAGCCGAAATAAAAATCGAATTTCGGCCGATGATACGAAACAAACGGCAGCCAGACGAACTTCCACCGCGTCGCCTCGAAATCCCAACCGCCGCGCGGGTTTGACATTTTGTCCGGAAACCGCCCGCTGCGCGCAACTTTTTTGTCCGCCACACCGATGACATAAAAATCAAAATTATGCATCGGATTGCGAAAACTCCATTTTAACTCGCGATGCTTTTCGCCCGGCCGATACCAATCGGGCGGCTTGGGATCGTCAATGTTTTTCCACCACCAAACCGGATCGAGCTTGTTGTAGAAATGAATTTCCGCCGCATGCGGCCCCGGCTTGACCGTGATGGTGTGCCAATGGGCGTGCGAAGCGCAGTTGGTGAGAGGTGACGTTTTCGGATCCGGAACGAATTTCGCAAAGAGGTTTGGCGCGCCAGCCAAAAAGAAAGCACACGCTGAAAACAGCGCAACCGGCAGCTTCATGAATCCAATCACTCTTTGGTTAGACAAAAACGCCGGCGCGCCTATTCAACTTTATGAGCGTATCCCGGCGAATGGTTCTGGTTGGTTCTGGCTTGCCGAGCCGTAGCTCGGAGCAGCCGGTTCCTCGGCGGCCGCCCGCCTTCGCTGCGCTTCGGCGCGGCAGTCTTCGCACTCCGAGCGAAGACTGGCGGAGAGGGAGGGATTCGAACCCTCGACACCCTTTTGAGGTGCTTACGCTTTCCAGGCGTATGCCTTAAGCCACTCGGCCACCTCTCCGTTGCCGTGCTAAGATTGATTGCCTGACGGAAAAAAACAAGCCAGAACCGGCCTCACGGCGCAAACAACTCCGCAATCCCGATATGAAACTCAGGAATTAATTTCTCCGCCAGCGATTCGCGACCGGCCAAAATCCCTTTCAGCATCAGGCCGTACTCGCTCCCGTGATACGTCTCCACGTTGTCGTAACGCGGGTCCACCATCCATAACCGCGGCAATTTCACCTCTTCGTAAACCTGCTTTTTGATCACCGTGTCCGGCCGGTGATCCTCGGAATTCACGATTTCGATCGCCAGCCACAGTTTGCCGGTCGCCTTTGCCACCAGCGCCAAATCCGGGCACACGATGGCGCCGGAGGAAAGCTTCACCTCCGAACGCGGCGCGAGCAATCGTGTGGAGGCGAGATTCGCCACGCTGGCATGAATGGCCGCGTGAAGCCGGCCGCAAATCAATTCGTGCCGCGGTCCGGGAGCGGCCCGCAAAAAAGTTTGGCCTTCGAGAATTTCTTTGTAGGGCGAACTCATGCGCCGCGCAGGACGCTACGCAAAAATTTTCCCGTATGCGAGCCCGCTTTTGCCGCCGCCTGCTCCGGCGTGCCCTCGGCCACGATGCGTCCCCCCCCCTCGCCACCCTCCGGCCCCAGATCGATCAGCCAATCCGCCTCGGCCACCAGATCAAGGTTGTGCTCGATCACAATCACCGAATGTCCCGCGTCCACCAGCCGTTGCAAAACATCCACCAGCCGTTGCACGTCGGCCATGTGCAATCCGATGGTCGGCTCTTCCAAAATAAAAAGGTTCCGCTTCACCGGCCGCGCATCCGCGTCCGCGCTCAGTCCTTTCTCATTCGCATCAAAAAGTTGTTGCTGCTGCGACTCCTTCAGTCCCGTCAACAAATGCGTCACCAGCTTCACGCGTTGCGCCTCGCCGCCGCTCAACGTGGGACTCTGCTGCCCAAGCTTCAGATAACCCAGCCCCGTGTCGCACAACGCCTGGAGCGCGCGCTTGATTTTTTGCATGGAGCCAAAAAATCCCATCGCTTCCTCGACCGAAAGCTCCAGCACTTGCGCGATATTTTTGCCATTGTATTCGATATCGAGCGTCTCGCGATTGAACCGGCAGCCGCCGCACGTCTCGCAGCGCACGAACGCCGGCGGCAAAAAATTCATTTCAAGTTTAATCTGCCCCGCGCCCTCGCACTCGGGACAACGCCCTTGCGCGCTATTGAACGAAAACCGGCTCGGCGAATATCCCCGCAGCCGCGCCTCGGGCACCTGCGCGAACAGCTTGCGAATTTCGTCGAAAAATCCCACGTACGTCGCCGGAATCGACCGCGGCGTGCGCCCAATCGGCGATTGATCCACTTCGTAAACGGCTTTGATCGATTCGAGGCCGGAAAGCGAAGGCGTGTTGCGTGTTGCGTGTTGCGTGTTTTGTTTTTTGAGCGCCTGGCTCAAGGCGGGCAAAAGGCATTCGCGAATCAAAGTGCTTTTCCCTGAACCGCTCACGCCCGTCACGCACACAAGCCGCCCGAGCGGAAATTTCACCGTCAGATCCTTCAAATTATTTTTCGAGGCGTTGTGCAACACCAATGTAGGACGGGCATCCTGCCTGTCTCTAACTTTGTCTTTCTTTGAAGATGGAGACAGGCGAGACGCCTGTCCTACATTTACCGGCCGCCTTTCCCCCCTCGTCGGATATTTCTTATGCGCCCGCAAACATTTTCCCGTCAGCGATTCCGGATGTTGCAATAATTCCTTCAACGTCCCCGCCGCGACCACCTGCCCGCCGTGCACGCCGGCGCCCGGCCCAAGGTCCACAATAAAATCCGCGCGCCGCATCGTTTCCTCGTCATGCTCCACCACCACCACCGAATTTCCGCGCGATTGCAATTTTTCCAGCGTCGAGAGCAATTGCTCGTTGTCGCGGGCATGCAGCCCAATCGTGGGCTCGTCCAAAACGTAAAGCACGCCGCTGAGATTGGATCCCAACTGCGCCGCCAGCCGAATACGTTGGGCCTCCCCGCCGGAAAGCGTCGGCACGCCGCGCCCGAGTTGCAAATATCCCAGGCCCACTTCGCACAGAAATTTCAGCCGCTCGCGAATCTCCGGCAAAATATCCCGCGCAATCTCCGCCGCGCGGCCTTTGAATTTCATTTTGGCGAAAACCCGCTCCGCCTCCTCGACGGACATCTGCGAAAATGTATCAATCGTAGGACAGGCGTCCCGCCTGTCTCTGATCTTTTTGTTGCTCAACGATGGAGACAGGCTGGAAGCCTGTCCTACGCGGAGCCGCACCGCCCGCGACAGGGGATTCAATCGCGAGCCATTGCAATCCGGGCAAATCTCGCGCTCGCCTTCCTGCCACTCATACCACGACTCCGCGATGGCGTCCTCGCGCGCGCCCCGGTCCACATCTTCCGGCATATAGAACAACTCGCCAAAACCGCGACAGCGTGGGCACCAGCCCTGCGGCGAATTGTAGCTGAAATTTTTTGGGTCAAGCGGCCCGAACGACTTCCCGCAATTCGGACACGAACG
>DASXHY010000587.1:0-2222 GCA_036488095.1 Verrucomicrobiia bacterium
CCAGGCAACAATTCCCGCACGGAAAACTCCCTCACCGCCTTCAACCTCCGGCTGTCCGCCACAAAAACCTTCGCGTCGGATGCGTATTCCGCCAGCAACTGGCGGCAGGCGCCGCAAGGCATCGGGCCGCCCGCAACCCGCGCCACCACGGCCACGGCGACGAAATTTCTTTTGCCGCCGGTTAGCGCGTTGAACAGCGCCACCCGCTCGGCGCAGCAAGTCAGCCCGTAACTGGCGCTCTCAACATTGGCGCCGGTGACCAACTCGCCCGACTCAGTGAGCAGCGCCGCGCCCACGCGGAATTTCGAATACGGCGCCACCGAGCCGTCGCGCGCCTTCGCTGCCGCGTCGATCAGGCGCGAAAGGGCCTGGGTTGAGATGCCCGAATTATTTTTTCCGGCCATAAAGTGTCGCAAAAGTTTTCAACATAGCCGCCGCGCGCGTTTTTACCCGCTCGGCCGTTTCCAGCACCTCCGCGTGCGACAGCTTTTCCTTGCTGATGCCCGCAGCCAAATTCGTGATGCACGAAACGGCGGCCACATTGATGCCGCATTGCCGCGCCACGATTGCTTCCGGCACCGTGCTCATGCCCACCGCGTCCGCCCCGAGCCGCGCAAACGCGCGAATCTCCGCCGGCGTCTCGTAACTGGGACCCGACACCGCCAGATAAACACCGGATTGCAGTCGGACTTTACACTCATTCGCCGCCCAGCGCAAAAGCCGGCCCAAACCGGCGTCGTAGGTCTCCGTCAAATCCACAAACCGGGGCAGGCCGGCAATGGCCGCGCCCCGGAGCGGATTGGCGCCCATCAGGTTGATGTGATCCGTGAGCATCATGAAATCGCCTGCGCGGAAATTCTTGTTCAAGCCGCCCGCGGCATTGGTCAGCAGCAAATCGCGAATGCCAAACGCCGCCAACGCGCGCACCGCGAACGTGACACGCTCCATCGGATGCCCTTCATAAAAATGCGCCCGCCCGCTCAGCACCATCACCGGCGTGCCGCCGAGCGTGCCAAAATATAATTCCCCCGCATGGCCGCTGACGGTCGGTTTGGGAAAGCCGGGAATTTTCGCATAAGGAATTTTCTTCTCCACCCGCAGCGCCGTGAGCACGTGATGAAATCCGCTGCCGAGAACGATGGCGAGGGTCGGGCGCAAGGGCGAAGTCTTTTTGAGTCGCTCGGCGGCAACTTGAGGTTTTGGCAAATCCATTGCTTTCCAGTTTAAGCGTCGGACAGCGAGAACCAAGCTCGAAGAATATCGATTAAGATGTAACTGAGATGAACGGCAATTGATTGCCTTTCGCAGTAGTTTATTTATATTGTTCCCATGCGAAACGGACATGGCCACGGCAGCACGGTTCTCGAGGAAATGCTCGAACCTGTCACCCGCAGCTTTGGACCGGAAACGGCCCGGGCGCTGGCGGCGCTGCGAATTGGGAAGCGCACGCAGGCGCGCGTGGCAAAGCTGGCGCAGAAATGCAATGAAGGCAAACTCAGTGCCAACGAACGCTCTGAGTACGAAGCTTATGTGCAAGCCAGCACAGTGATCGGCATTCTCCAGGCTAAGGCCCGCAAAGCCCTCGCGCGAGCAAAGGCCGCTTGATGGACGACCGGTTGCGTCAACTGGTCAGACGACGTGCGAAGGATTGCTGCGAATATTGTCAACTGCGGCAGGATCAAGAACCGTTGTCCTTTCATATTGAGCATATCATTCCCCGCCAACACGGTGGAAAAGATTTGTCGAATAATTTGGGGCTTGCCTGTCATCATTGCAATTTACGCAAAGGGACAAATCTTTCCGGGCTCGATCCGAAAACGGACAAGTTGACGCGTTTATTTCATCCGCGACTCGATGACTGGAGCGACCACTTCTCCAATCGCAGTGGAGAGATCGTCGGCATATCGGCGATCGGCAGAACCACTGTGCAAGTGTTGCGAATGAATGAGGACGGCAGACTGGAACTGCGCCAGGGGAATGAGGAATGATTTGTTCCCCCGAGGTCTCTTGCTTTGCGTCACCACTGGATTACCCTAAACCTCCTTTGCGTATTGTATGCAATTGAACAATGACGAGATCCGCCGTTACTCGCGGCACCTGATTCTGCCGGAGGTCGGCATGGCCGGGCAGAAGAAGCTGCGGGCGACCAGCGTCCTGTGCATCGGCGCGGGTGGGCTTGGTTCACCCATCGCCATGTATCTCGCCGCGGCGGGCATCGGCAA
>DASXHY010000605.1:0-3868 GCA_036488095.1 Verrucomicrobiia bacterium
GAGCTCGGAGGTTTTGCGTATGAGCGCTTTGAACCCAAATGTCCCCAGCGGCCCAATCGGGCAAAAGTGGGACAAGCACAAATTCGATTTAAAGCTCGTCAACCCCGCCAACAAACGGAAGTTCGATGTCATCGTCGTCGGCAGCGGACTCGCCGGCGCTTCCGCCGCGGCCTCGCTCGCGGAGTTGGGCTACAAAGTAAAGAGCTTCTGTTTCCAGGACAGCCCGCGCCGCGCGCACAGCATTGCCGCGCAAGGTGGCATCAACGCCGCCAAAAATTACCAGAACGACGGCGACTCCGTTTACCGGCTTTTTTACGACACCATCAAAGGCGGCGATTTTCGCTCGCGCGAAGCCAACGTCTACCGGCTCGCCCAGGTGAGCGTGAACATCATCGATCAATGCGTCGCGCAGGGCGTCCCTTTCGCGCGCGAATACGGCGGCCTGCTCGACAACCGCTCCTTCGGCGGCGCGCAGGTTTCGCGCACGTTTTACGCGCGCGGCCAGACCGGCCAGCAATTATTGCTGGGAGCCTATCAGTCGCTTTGCCGCCAAATCGGCCTGGGCACCGTGCAGATGTTTCCACGCACCGAAATGCTCGACGTCGTCGTAATTGACGGGCACGCGCGCGGAATCGTCGTGCGCGATCTCGTCACCGGAGAAATTTCCTCGCACGCCGGCGATGCCGTTGTCCTGGCAACCGGCGGTTACGGAAATGTTTTCTTCCTGTCCACCAACGCCAAGGGCTGCAACGTCACCGCAGGTTGGCGGGCTTACAAGAAAGGCGCATTTTTTGCCAATCCGTGTTACACGCAAATTCATCCGACCTGCATTCCCGTCAGCGGCGAGCATCAATCGAAACTGACGCTGATGTCCGAATCGTTGCGCAACGACGGCCGGGTTTGGGTGCCGAAACGAAAAGAGGATTGCGGTAAACCGCCCGCATCCATTCCCGAAGCCGACCGCGACTATTTGCTCGAACGCAAATATCCGAGCTTCGGCAACCTGGCCCCGCGCGATATTTCCTCCCGCGCCGCCAAGGAAGTTTGCGATGAAGGCCGCGGTGTGGGCCCGGGCGGACGCGGTGTTTACCTCGATTTCGCCGACGCCATCAACCGCCTCGGTGAAGACAAAATTCGCGAGCGTTACGGCAATCTTTTCGACATGTACGAAAAAATCACCGGCGAAAATGCCTATCGCGTCCCCATGCGCATTTATCCGGCGGTGCATTACACGATGGGCGGGACCTGGGTGGATTATAATTTGATGAGCACCCTGCCCGGGCTGTTCGTCGTCGGCGAAGCGAATTTCTCGGACCACGGCGCAAACCGCCTGGGCGCCAGCGCGCTGATGCAAGGTCTGGCCGATGGATATTTTGTCCTGCCGTATACGATCGGCAATTATTTCGCTTCCACCAAACAAGCCAAGGCGTCCACGAGCCATCCGGAATTCAAGAAAGCCGAGGAAAACATTCGCGCCTTCACCAACAAGTTGCTTTCGATCAATGGCAAGCGAACGGTCACTTCACTGCATCGTGAATTGGGCAAATTGCTTTGGGAAAAATGCGGCATGGCGCGAAACGAAGCCGGCCTGAAAGAGGCGCTGAAACGCATTCCCGAATTGCGTGAGGAATTTTGGAATAATGTCAAAGTCACCGGCGAAAACGGCGAACTGAACCAGGACCTCGAATACGCCGGGCGCGTCGCGGATTTCATGGAATTCGCCGAACTGCTCTGCCTCGACGCGCTGCACCGCAACGAATCCTGCGGCGGCCATTTCCGGACCGAATTCCAAATGCCCGACGGTGAGGCGAAACGCGACGATGAGCATTTTGCCTACGTGGCCGCCTGGGAATTTCAAGGACCGGACAAGCCCCCGGTGCTGCACAAAGAGCCGCTGGTTTATGAGGAAGTGCACATGAGCACGAGGAGTTACAAATGAATTTGACCCTCAAAGTCTGGCGGCAAAGTGATGCGAAAGCAGCGGGCCGTTTCGAAACCTATCAGGCGAAAGACGTCCTGCCGGACATGTCCTTCCTCGAAATGCTCGACGTCGTGAACGACGGGCTGATCGAGCGTGGCGAGGAACCGATCGCGTTTGATTCCGATTGCCGGGAAGGCATTTGCGGCATGTGCTCGTTGGTGATAAACGGCATTCCGCACGGCGGCCATCGCGGCACCGCGACCTGCCAGCTTCACATGCGGCGTTTCTCCGATGGCGAAACCATCACCATTGAGCCCTGGCGCGCAAAATCATTTCCGTTGCTGAAAGACCTCGTGGTCGACCGCAGCGCGTTCGACCGAATTATTCAATCCGGCGGTTTTGTTTCGGTAAATACCGGCGGCACACCGGACGGTAATACGATTCCGATTCCAAAAACCGACTCGGACCTTTCCATGGACGCCGCCGCCTGCATCGGATGCGGTGCCTGTGTCGCCGCGTGCAAAAACGCCTCTGCGATGCTGTTTGTCGCCGCAAAAATCTCCCACCTGAACTTGTTGCCCCAGGGAAAAGCCGAGAAAGATCGCCGTGCCCTCAACATGGTCAAGCAGATGGACGAAGAAGGATTCGGCAACTGCACCGTCACAGGCTCGTGCGAAGCAGTTTGCCCCAAGGAAATCAGTCTGAGCTTCATCGCGAAGATGAACCGCGATTACGCCATCGCGACCCTCAAGGGAAAATAAAAAAGCCACCCGCGGATTCGTAACCGAATTCGTTTCCGTCGCCGCTCCATCAACACTCGCCTCAGTACGAGTGTTCCATTTCAATCATAGTCACCAGGTCTTTTTCAGCCAGCACCCAATCTTCCATGGTCAGCGGATGTTCGGGCAGTCTGTCCCGATACATTTCGTAAGCGTGCTGCCGCACCATGGCCTTGGTAACGCCCGGCGTAACCGGAGCCGGCTGTTCGACCTGCTTATGGACCTTCGTCTTCATAAGCTGCATAATCTCCATTCAAGAAAATATAATCCCCTTTCCGCCCCGCGCAACCGGTGCATCTGCGTAGCGCAGGTTGCTCCCGCCATGGCGGGACCGTATCGCAGACTGCTAGTCTGCGGAGCACAATTGAATCCTACGGCCAACGAAACCGAATAATTCTACAAAGCAAAACGCTGTTGGATCACGAAATCCTCCTCGTTCTCCTCCTCGTTCTCCTTCTCGGATTTTGTCTTTGTTTTCGAGGACGAGTAGGAGGACGATAACGAGGAGGAAACTTGTCCGACGAATTGTGCAGATACCAATGGGCTCCATCCCGGTGATAGAATCAACCGAAAGCGCGTTCAGCCGTTTCACCGCCGCTCACAATCTCCCCGGCGAAACGCCGATGCCCACAATGCTGCACGCCTGAATCACGTTCAAACCAAGCCGCTGCGCCTCCGCCAGCACCTCATCGGATTCGGTGCCGGGATTCAGCCAGAGTTCATCGCAACCCTTTGCGGCAATATCGGGCAATAATTTCCTTAACACCGGCGGCGGCACATAAACACTGATCATTTGCGGCCGGCCCGGAACATCGCGAATGCTTTTGAAAGCCGCCAACCCTTCAACTTCCGACTCGTTCGGATTGACGGGATAAACGGTGTAGCCCTGTTGCTGAAACGCGCGAACCGCCTTGTTGCCAAATTTGTTTCGGTCGTTGGACGCGCCAATGATCGCGACAGTTTTCATGTTTCTTAATTAAACCCGCCCGCAGTTTCTGTCCAATTTTGTGGTGGGGTGACTCAGACAACGGGAAAAAATGGTGCGCGATACAGGGTTCGAACCTGTGACCCCTTCCGTGTCAAGGAAGTGCTCTACCACTGAGCTAACCGCGCAACCGATTGGAAGACCGCCATGGATAGGCTTTCGCGGTCTTGCGAGGGGGAAACG
>DASXHY010000341.1:0-6471 GCA_036488095.1 Verrucomicrobiia bacterium
CCAAGAATTTGCGCCTCCGGAAAAAAATCCTCGACGTATTTCAGAACGCGGGATTTCTCGGAGCGTTTGCGTTGATTTTCGTCGAGGATTTTTTTCCGGAGGCGCAAATTCTTGGGCGTGGCTTCCACGTATTCATCCACATCGATATATTCGAGCGCGCGCTCGAGGCTGAGCTTGAGCGGGGCGTTGAGTTGGATGCCTTTGCCATCGCCCTGGGAACGCATGTTGGTGAGGCGTTTTTCCTTCACCGGATTCACGGGAATATCATTCTCGCGAGTGTTTTCACCGACAATCATGCCGACGTAAATCTGGTCGCCGGGTTCAATCATGAGGCGGCCGCGTTCCTGCACCATGTTTAGGGCGTAGGAGGTGGCTTCGCCCTGGTCCATGCTGACGAGCGAGCCGTTTTTGCGGGCGGCGATTTCACCGCGGTCTTCGCCGTACTCGTGGAAGAGATGGCTCATAACACCCATGCCCTTGGTGGAGTTGACCAGGTCGGTTTCGAAACCGATCAGGCCGCGCATGGGAACGAGCGCTTCCACGGAGACCTGGTTGCCGACGTGGTTCATGTTCGTGATCTGCGCTTTGCGGGTGGCGAGATTTTCCATGATGGTCCCGAGATTTTCACTGGGGATTTCGACGAATAATTTCTCGATCGGCTCGAGCGGATTGCCGGCGGCATCCTTTTTCCACAAGACTTCGGGGCGCGAGACGAGGACTTCGTAGCCTTCGCGGCGCATTTGTTCGACGAGAATGGCGATTTGCATTTCGCCACGGCCGCTGACGGCAAAGATTTTCGGGTCGGACGTTTGCGCGATGCGGAGCGCCACGTTCGTGCGGATCTCTTTCACGAGACGATCCCAGATGTGACGGGCGGTGACGAGTTTGCCATCGACGCCGGCGAGGGGGCTGTCATTGACGGCGAATTCCATCTGAATCGTCGGCGGATCAATCGGGATGTAAGGCAGCGCGGTGCGCGCCTCGGAATCGCAAATGGTTTCCCCGATGAACACGTCTTCAAAACCGGTGAGACCCACGATGTCGCCCGCGTGTGCTTCCTGGACTTCGATACGTTTCATGCCTTCGAAGTGGAAGATGGCGGTGATTTTGCCCTTGGTAATTTTGCCATGGCCATGACGGCAGATGGCGGGGTCACCGAGTTTCACTTTGCCTTCGTAAATTTTTCCGAACGCGATACGTCCGAGGTAATCGCTGTAATCGAGATTCGCGACGAGCATTTGGAAACCGTCGCCGGCTTTGGCGCGCGGGGGCGGAATGTGCTTGGTAATGGCATCGAAGAGCGGCTCCATGGTGCCGGTCACGTGTTCGAGTTCGGTCTTGGCGTAACCTTGCTTGGCGGAGCAATAGATGAACGGAAAATCGAGCTGCTCGTCGGTCGCATTTAGCGACATGAACAATTCAAAAACTTCATCGAGGACTTTTTTGGGATTGGCGTTGTCGCGGTCGATTTTGTTGATGACCACGATGGGCTTGGCGCCGGCTTCGAGCGCTTTGCGCAGCACGAAACGCGTCTGGGCCTGTGGGCCGTCCGCGGCGTCCACCACGAGCAGCACGCCGTCGATCATGTTCATGATGCGCTCGACTTCACCGCCGAAATCCGCGTGTCCGGGAGTGTCGACGATATTGATGTGGTAATTCTTGTATTTGAAGGCGGCGTTTTTCGCGCGGATGGTGATGCCCTTTTCCTTTTCCAAATCCATGGAATCCATGAGGCGTTCCTCCTGGGATTCGTGCTGGTTGGCGCGGAAGGTGCCGGATTGCTTGAGCAAACAATCCACGAGCGTCGTCTTGCCGTGGTCGACGTGCGCGATGATGGCGATATTTCGAATGTGCTGCATGAGTCTAAAATGTTAAATCGGTCAAATACGTTAAATGAGCTAAATGGGTTAAACGGGAAACAGCGGCCCGAAAGGTCCCACCCGTTTAACAGATTTAACCAATTTAACTTCTTTAACGGGTTAAAAACCGAGCCGCGTAATTTGCCTGTTAATGGCGAAAGGTCAAGCCCCTTAATGGGGAAAATGGAACAAATATGGAGACAGGCGGGACGCCTGTCCTACGGTTCAGTTTTTGAGGACGCGATAGAAGCGGGTGCTGTTCGTCGCGTTCACGTCGGTCACGGGGATCGAATTATTCGTCATTTGAAACGACACCAAGGTCGTCCAATTCGATGCCAGGTTTGTGGTGACTTGCACGGTGTAGCCAACGTTGAACGCGCCGCTGACGTTGAAACCGAATTGCGAACTTGAATACCGCTGCGGGAAGCTGATAAAGGGCGTGCCGAAGGGATACACCGTAAGGTTCAACACGGCATTAGTGGGCGGAACGGAGACGATATGCGGCCCGGTGATGTCCGCGAGACCTCTGCTGTCCAGGTTTTGGCTGTCCGAACCGCCGGTTAGAAATTGCACGTTCCATTGGCCCGCGGCGACGAGGAGAGAATAATTTCCGGAATTGTCCGTGTTGTTCTCCAGCGACTGGTAATTGTTGTTGTTATTGGCGGACAGCGTCACGCCGGTGACGGGGTTGCCGTTGTTGTCCTGCACGTGGCCGAAAATCCGGGCGGTGACGGGCAGCGCGACGAAGTTTTGGAGCGTTGTCTGGTTCGGAGCGTTGGTGATAGCCTGGAAGTTGTTAATGACGTAATTGACCAGCGTCGTGCCGCTCGAGGAATCCACGCTGCAATTCCAATAATTGGTGAGGTCGCCGAGGACGGCCACTGCGTAATATCCGTTGGTGTCGCTATAACCTTTGGCGCTGGCGATGTTGTTATTATTCGTGTCGTTGTCGCTGGCGTCGATCTGGATATTGGCGAACGGCGCGCCGGAATTGTCAGTGATGCGACCGTAAAAAAGCGCGTTGCCGCGGGTCAGGGGAATGTTGGCATCGGTCACGTCGCCGGCGGTGGTGTCCACTTGAAAGGTGGTATTCTGCACCACATAGGCGCGGCGGGCCAGGCGCTCCTTGGTGGGTTTGATTTGCCAGAAATCCGGCGTGACGGAGGCGAAATAATTGCCGTTCGTGTCGGTGAAGACTACCAGGAACAAATGGCCGGATTGCAATTGGATCAACGAACCCGGAATGGCATTGCTGCTGGCCGAATCGTAAACGTTCCCCGAAATCGTGGTTGTGCCGTTGGTGGTGAATAAATCGTTGGTGGCGGACATGCCGTTGGTTAAAACCACGGACGGCGCGGCTTTTTGATTGAAGTAGCAATTGGGAACGGTGGCGATCAGTCCGTAATTGCCGGGCGCGAGTGCCAGAAAATAATGGCCGCTGCTGTCCGCCACTGTGCCGCCGGCGACGTTGCCTGCGTCCAGGTCCTGTGCGACGACCCCGGAGTAGGGCGCGGGGACGCCATTGCTGTAAACGATGCCGCTCATGGATTGGTTCAGCGCGGAGTTCGTGATTGCGAATAAAGCGGTCACGGGTGAAAAACGACCGCTTGGGCTGACGACTTGAAAAACGTATTGGCCGACCATGTTTTCAATCGGGATCGCGGGGGCGACCGTCAACGTGGTGGTGATCGCGCCGGCGGCCGGGTTGATATCGTATGGCACGCTGATATTTGTCACACCGCCGATGACCATCGCGCCGCCGTCGGAAATTTTGAAGGAATCAACCAGCCACTCGCCGGGGTCGATGACGCCGTTGCTGTTTTGATCGAGCCATTTTTGGACAATGACTTTCTCGGTGTTTGTCAGGCCAGTGATGTCGAGGGTGATGGCACCGGGGTAAGTGTTGCTGACCACTGGCGGGGTGATGGTCAGAGTGACGGGCGATGCCCGCAGTGTGGCCTGTAACAGCAAGGCTATGGTGATGGCGGCTGCCCATTTCAGGTTCATTTTCATAAGAATTCCGTCAGAAAATAGCAGTTTTCAGGCCATTTTTAGAAGGGAAAATTCGACAGAAGGTAACAAAGGGAAGGAAGTTTTTACGCGAATTTCACGAATTCTCACGAATAAATGAGGGAATTTTAACCACGGATGGACATCGACGCAATCATGCCTGGAGAAATCGGGACTTTTGGCTGTTTTTGTGCTATCAATTCTGGACAAGCTGGACAGACATATTACAACTTTTTTGTGAGAGGAAAATCGAACGCCTATGTGGCAAAGATTCATTTTTGGGATGCATTGGAGGCATGGTGGGAAGATGTATTATGACGAGTTCCCGGCGGACTCGAAGGAAGAGGCGGCGGAGTATTTCGTTGACCACAAGCGTGAGGATGTGGCTTTGGTGCGGGTTCAACTGGTGGGACCGGACGAGCCGGGGGTTCGTGAATACGCGCATTCGCCGCTTTCGCCGTTTGACCCGCTGAAGGCGCGGCGCAGATTGGACCGGGATGAGGATGCGAGATGAAGGCTGCTTCAATGAGCGCGTTTAAAAAAATGCCGAATGAGAAACCGCTAAGCGTGTTGCGTCGGTCGGTGTGGATTTTTATCGTCGTCATGGTTTCTGCTTTAGCTTATCTAAAAAATACGGCGAACCGGCAGCTCTGGCGCTGTCTTCTGATCTTACCGTCGCCCTTGTAGTTGGCATTCTTTTCGCCTTATTTTTTGAACTTTACTGTAAGAGTTGCCAGCGGTGCCCGGATTGTGGGAAACGTATGCGGGAAGTGTATGAAGACTTTCGTCCGAGGGCAGAAGATTATCATGTTTTGTATTGCGAGGGTTGCGATACAATTTGGGACACAACAGTTCCAAAATCTCGTAACTAAGCTCTAAACATTAAGCAGCAAATTATGGAATGGCGCTTCCCAATGACGATGACAATTCGCTGCTACGAGTGTGGCAACGTATTTGACGTAGTTCTCACCAGTACGGATTCGCACGGTTATTCTTGTCCGGCATGTGGGAAAGTCGAAACCTTCGATTTGGGCGCATGGGAGAAGAGGGCGATTGCCTGGAGCGCGAAGATGCTCAGAAAAAGGGGTGGGCGCGGACAATGAGTCGGCTGCTCAACAAATCGGTGCATCAAACGCCTGATGTTGTGTTCTGTTTTCCGCTCGCGCCGGGATTCATGTCTTTCGGCCGCGCGTGGCTAACGCGATGAAAATTCTGGTTTCTGCTTTGGCGTGCAATCCGCAGTGGGGTTCGGAGAGTCATGTGGGCTGGGCGGCGGTGCAATGCCTGGCGCGGGATCATGAATTGTGGGTGCTGACCAGCCCGCGCAATCGTTCGTATTGGGAGGAGACGCGGGCGGCAGGCCAAGTGGGGGACAATGTCCATTTTATTTATGCCGGGCGGTTCAAGCCGTGGCACGCGAATCGGTTGGCGGCGCATTTGCAGGGTTGGCGGGAGTATGTGGATTTTACGAAACAGGTTTTGCCGGTCGCGCGGGAGTTGCACGACAAAGTGCGGTTCGATTTGGCGCATCATTTGACGCTGGTGAGCTGGCGGGTGCCGTGCAGGCTTTGGCAACTGGGAATTCCGCTCGTGTTCGGGCCGGTGGGCGGAAACGAATCGTTTCCTTCGCGGTTTCTGCCGGCGCTCAGCCCGGTCGCTGGGGCATTCGAACTGGCGCGGAGATTTTCCAATACGAAATCGCGTTTTTCGCCGGAGGTGCGGGCATGCATTCGGAACGCGGCGCATGTGTTCGCGGCGAACGCGGAAACGGAGTCGCTGATGGTGCGTTTGCGCGGGACTCGCGCCGGGGTGTCGCGGTTGCTGGCGTATTTTCATTCCAGCAGCACTTTGACATTAGCCGGATCGAGCGTGGCGGAAAAATCATTCGATGGGCCGTTGCGATTATTTGCGGGCGGGAGCCTCGACGGGCGCAAGGGCGTGGCGCTGGCGCTTCAGGCGTTGGCGCGGGCCAAGACGCAGGGCGTGCGGTTCCGTTATCGCTTCGGCGGGAAGGGGCCGGAGTTCGGTCGCATCCAGCAACTCGTGGCGCGGCTGGGTTTGCAGGACGACGTGCTGGTAACGGAGCCGTTGCGTGGCGAAGAGTATGCGCGCGAGTTGAAGGAGTCGCATATCTATCTGCTACCGAGTCTGCGGGACAGCGCGGGCGTCACGCTGGCGGAGGCGATGCTGGCGGGGTGCGTGCCGATTGTAGCGGACTGCGGCGGCCCGGGAGAAATTGTGAGTGAAGACTGCGGTTACAAAGTGCCGGTATCGAGTCAGGGCGCGTTGATTGAGGAGATTTCGAGAATCATTGTGCAGGTGGATCGCAATCGGGAGGTGCTGCGGGATAAAGGGCTGAAGGCGGCGAAACGGATTGCGAATCATTTTAGCGAGGAGAACTATCGGCGGTTGGTTAACCTAGTCTATAAGTCAGTGGTTTCTGGCAAATGACGAATGACGAATGACGAATGGAGTTTTGCGCGCGCCTGTTCCATTTGTCATTCGTCATTCGTCATTGAGCACCGTGCCGGGTCGGAGACCGGCGCTCCGCGGAATCGTCGGAAATGCGATTGGTTTCGGGAGGATTGTTCATCTGCATTGT
>DASXHY010000342.1:0-8665 GCA_036488095.1 Verrucomicrobiia bacterium
TTCGAGTTTGTCCTGTGGCTTTTCGCAACCTGCCAAAAGGCAAGTCATACTCAAGAGCGTGACGAGCAATGGTTTCATGCTCAACTCCGTTTTATCCCACAAACTTCTTCGCTGTAATCGTCGCGTTGTGACCGCCAAAGCCGAATGAGTTGTTCACGATGGCGTTCACCTTCATTTTGCGCGCGGTGTTCGGCACGTAATCCAAATCGCACTCGGGGTCCGGCGTTTCGTAATTGATCGTCGGGGGCACGGTGTCGGTCTCGATGGCTTTGACGCACACGATGGTTTCCACCGCGCCCGCCGCGCCGAGCATGTGGCCGGTGGCACCTTTGGTGGAGCTCACCACGAGTTTGCGTGCGTAATCGCCGAAAACGGTTTTGATCGCTTCGGTTTCCGCGATGTCGCCTTGGGGCGTGGAAGTGCCGTGGGCGTTGACGTAAGTGATGTCGGTCGTGTTGAGGCCGGCATTGCGCAAGGCCATTTTCATGCAGCGCGAGGCGCCTTCGCCGCCGGGGGATGGCGCGGTAAGATGGTGCGCGTCCGCCGTATTGCCGTAGCCGGCCAGTTCCGCGTAAATTTTCGCGCCGCGCGCTTTGGCGTGTTCCAAATCTTCGAGCACCACCACGCCCGCGCCTTCGCCCATCACGAAGCCATCGCGTTCCTTGTCAAAGGGGCGTGAGGAACGTTTGGGGTCGTCGTTGCGCGTGCTCATGGCGCGCATCGCGCAGAAACCGCCGATGCCGATGGGCACAATCGTGGCCTCGGCGCCGCCGGCGAACATGACTTTGGCATCGCCCATTTTGATGGTGCGCCAGGCTTCGCCGATGGCGTGGTTGGCGGTGGCGCAGGCGGAACAGGTCGCGAAGTTCGGTCCGCGCAAATTGAAATACATTGAGACCAGGCCCGACGCCATGTTCGAGATGAGCATGGGAATCATGAACGGCGAGAGCCGCCCGGGGCCGCGGTCGAACAGCACTTTCAATTGTTCGCTGGTCGTTTGCAATCCGCCGATGCCCGAGCCGATGAACGCGCCGACCTCGTCCGGGTTGGTTTTGTTCAAATCCAGCCCCGAATCCTTAAGCGCCTGCCAGGCGGCGTGAACGCCGAATTGGGAATAGCGATCCGTGCGCCGAATTTCCTTGGGTGACGGAAAGGCGGGCAGGGGATCAAAGTCCTTCACCTGCGCGGCGATTTGCGTATCGAACGGCGAGGCGTCCCACGAAGTGATTTTGTCCACGCCGCATTGCCCGGCGATGAGGTTATTCCAGAAGACATCCACGGAATTGCCGACGGGAGCCACCACACCGAGACCGGTGATGACGACCCTGCGCTCTGTCGAGGTGCTGGCCATAAATCAAAAGGGCAGCTTAAGTCCCGAACGTTCGGGATTCAAGCTGCCCGAAAATCATGCGGGTTACTTGGCCTGGAGGTCTTCGATGTATTTGATTACGTCGCCGACACTTTGCAGCTTTTCAGCCTGTTCGTCGGGGATTTCGTGACCGAATTCCTCTTCGAGGGCCATGACGAGTTCGACGGTATCGAGCGAATCCGCGCCAAGATCTTCGATAAACTTTGCGTCTGGTGTGACCTGGTCGGCATTTACGCCCAATTGCTCGACGATGATATCCTTAACTCTCTGTTCAATAGTTTTTTCAGCCATGATTTACTCCGATTCTTCGGTTCGTTTGCAGTGTGTCTATGCCACGATTCAAAAGGCGTCAAGTCCCGATTCAAATTTTTTTATCCGGGACTGACTCGTTCTCTTTCTCGTTCTCGTCCGCAACCTCGAAAAGGACGAATCGAGGACGAGGGCGAGAACGAGCACGAGGGCGAAAACGCCTCACATTACCATTCCCCCGTCCACCGTCAACACTTGGCCCGTCACGTAGCGCGCTCCCGGGCTGGCGAGGAAAAGGGCTGCGTTGGCGATGTCTTCCGGCTGGCCGAGGCTGTTCAAGGGGATTTTTTTCAGCAACTCGGTTTTCAGTTCCGCGCTCAAAGCTGAGGTCATGTCCGTCTCGATAAATCCCGGCGCGAGGGCGTTGACAGTGATGTTGCGCGAGCCGAGTTCCCTGGCGATGGATTGCGTGAAGCCAATCAGGCCTGCCTTGCTGGCGGCGTAATTGGCCTGGCCGGCGTTGCCGATCAACCCGATGATCGAGGCGACGTTGATGATGCGTCCCGTGCGCTGCTTCACGAACGCGCGCGTGAATGCTTTCGTGAACAAAAACGCGCCCTTCAAATTCGTGTTGAGCACGGCGTCCCAGTCCGCATCGCTCATGCGCATGAGCAGGCCGTCGCGCGTGACGCCGGCGTTGTTCACGAGGATGTCGACCTTGCCGCACTCGGCCAAAATTTTTTCCGCCGCAGCGCTGACGGCTGCACTGTCTGAAACATCCACCGCGTGCGCCCACGCCTTGCGGCCCAGCGCGCGGACTTCGCCCGCGACTTTCTCCGAATTTTCCGCCGTGCGCGAAACGCAAACGACATCCGCGCCTTCGGCGGCGAATTTCAAGGCGATGGCGCGGCCTATGCCGCGGCCCGCGCCGGTGACGACTGCGATCTGGTTCTCAAGTTGTTTCATTGGCCGGAATGTTTAACCACGAATGCACACGAATGCACACGAAAAATTCCACCGGAGCCGCTGGAGAAAGGCCAAAGCCCCTCCCAATTTTCACGTTTCACGCCCCTAACGCCTTCACTGTCGCTTCCAAACTCGCTACATCCGCCACATTCAACATTTGCGCGGTTTTATCAATCCGTTTCATGAAGCCGCTGAGCGCGGTGCCGGGGCCGAGTTCGATGAAGCGGGTGAAGCCTTGCTCGAGCAAATAACGCATTGAGTTTTCCCAGAGCACGGATGAGGTGACTTGCTCGACGAGACGTGCGCTGGTTTCAGAAGGGGCGCCGTGTGGTTGGGCGGTGACGTTGGAAATGACCGGAACACTCGGTGCGGACAAATTGATTCTGGCGAGTTCGGCCTGGAGCTTCGGTTGCGCGTCGGCCATCAGCGGTGAGTGATACGCGCCCGCGACCGGCAGGGGAATCGCGCGCTTGGCGCCTTTGGCTTTGGCGAGGTCGACGGCTTTGGAAATTTTTTCGGCCTCTCCAGAAATAACGAGTTGGCCGGGGCAATTCAGGTTGGCGAGCACCACACCGGCTTCGGCGCAGACTTCGCGCGTGGGTGCTTCGTCCAGACCGATCACTGCGGCCATGCCGCCGCGGGTGGCATCGCAGGCTTCCTGCATGAATTTTCCGCGCTGGCGCACGACGCGCAGGCCGTCTTCGAAACTCATCGCGCCCGCCGCCGTTAAAGCTGTGAATTCACCGAGGGACAAGCCGGCGGTGGCTTGGAAGTCCAAAGTCCCGTATCCAATGTCCAAAGTTGGCGTTGTTCCATGACTTTGGGCGTTGGACTTTAGACCTTGGACTTTTTCCTGGAGCAATTGAAACGCCACCCAGCTTACGAGAAAAATTCCGGGCTGCGCGTTTTCGGTTTTGGTGAGTTCGGTGTCCGGGCCGTTGAAACAAATGGAGGCGAGGTCGTAACCGAGTGCCGCATTGGCGCGGTCAAACCAGGCTTTGGCGGACGGGAATTGTTCGGCCAAATCTTTTCCCATGCCGACGACCTGCGCGCCTTGCCCGGCGAATAATAAAGCGGTTTTGCTCATAGCGGCGGGGAACTAAACACGATTTACGGCGTAAAGAAATAAGAAATTGAGCGCGTTTTGAACCGTAGGAGCCAACGTATGGAGGCTCACGTTATTTCCGCGGAAAAAGTTAGAGCCTCACGTCGGCTCCTACAGGATTTTATTTCCTTTGATAGGTTCCCATGAGCTGGCCTTGCGCCAGGATGTGTTTTGTCATCGCGGCTTCGATAGCTTTGCGCGGCGCACCCGGTTGCAGGCCGAGCGTGATGTCGAGGGCGTAAATTTTGAAAAAGTAGCGATGTTGTTTTCCGGCGGGCGGGCAGGGGCCGCTATAGCCGATTTTTTTGAAATCGTTCACGCCTTCTTTGGCATTGCCGGCAACGGGTTCGGTTTTCGACGCGCCCTCGGGCAACCCGGATGAATCGGCCGGCAAATCGAATATGACCCAGTGGGTCCATACGCCCGAGGGCGCGTCCGGGTCGTCCACAATCAGTACCAGACTCGCCGCGTTTCGCGGCGCGCCGTTCCACGCCAACGGTGGAGAAATATTTTTGCCGTCGCACGTGTACGGGCTGGGGATGGGTTGGCCGTTTTTGAAGGCGCTGCTCGTGATATTCATTTGCTGGTGGGTTTCGGGCGGTTGCAACACCGAGCCGGTGGCCACGAGCGCGCAGGCGGCGGTCAGGCAAACGGCAGCAGCGAGGAATATTTTGCGTTTAAAATCAAATCCAAGGGTCATGCGGAATATTAACTCGAAATTGGCTGCTTAACAATTCTCAAGAAGGTGCCCCGGCCGGAACTATGCATTCAACAACCGCAGATAAACGCAGATAAACGCAGATGGGAAAAGGGAAAATGCATTGGCCTATTTGGTCATCCGCATTCCCTTTAGTGGGCGCATCGGTGCGAGGAAAAGAGGCTTCGCCCCCTTTGGAATCTGCGTTAATCCGCGTCAATCTGCGGTTTGAACTGAATTGTTTCGGACTCACAATATTCTCTGACCGAATCCAGTTGAAGGTTATTTGAAGGTTGATGCGCCCCAGGAAATCGTTTCGAGTCGTCTATTCCGGCACGGTCACGCCCGGTGATGGGTCATCGGGCCGGCGGATGTTTTTCGGGCCCGGCATGGCTCCGCCGCGGACGATGAGTGCCACGGCCACGATGATTAGCGCCGCCGCCACGAGAAGCTCGTGCGAAAATATTTCGCGTCCCAGCGTGCAGCCCAGCAGGACCGCAATGAGCGGATTCACGTACGCATAAGTGGCGACGCGCGCGGGCGTGCTGGCGTGCAGCAGCCAGACATAGGCTGTGTATGCGACCAGCGAACCGGCGATTGTCAGGTATAACCACGAGGCGAACGACACGGACGTCACGCGCGAAAAAGCGAATTGCCGGAATTCGCCTTGTGTCGCTGCCAAGCCGAAGAGCACAGTTCCACCGGTAATCATCTGCATCGCCACTCCGAGAAAGGGCGATGACGGTTTGCGCGCGCCGCGGCCAAACACCGAGCCGTAGGCCCAGCCAAAGGAGGCAGCCATCAGCACCGCCACGCTCCAGCCGTAGATCGCTTCGTGATGTTCGCCGTTTCCTCGCGCCAGCAATGCGACGCCCGCGATGCCGAAAACGAGGCCCACGCCCACCAGCGCGCGCGGACGCAGTCCGTCCGGCCGCAGCCAATCGAGCAACACCATCCAAAGCGGCGTCAGCCCCACGAGCAACGCCGTCATGCCGGAGGGAATCCGTTGCTCGGCCCAAGTGACGCCGCCATTGCCGATGACGAGCATGAAAATTCCGGCGATCGCCGCGTCGCGCCATTCGAGCCGCGATGGCGCCGCCGCTCCGCGCAGACGCGCAAAGGCAAACAGCACAACGCCGGCTGTGAGTTGGCGCGAGCCGGCCATGAGAAATGGGGGAATCGATTCGATCGCGTAACGAATCCCGAGATAGGTTGAGCCCCAGATGAGGTAAACGGCGGCGAACGCCGCGACCACCAGCCATACCGGGGCTTTTGAGTCTACCGCCGGGCGATTGGTAATGCTGGGCGCTGTCTGTTCGTTCGGATCTGTCGCTTCCGTTTTCATAAATGTTGCTCGCGACTGACTGGCTGGCGGGCAAACAAAAAAACCCACCGCCGTTAGTCGGCGATGGGTTGCAAATTTTCGTTTTTGAACTGTTCAACCTCTCATCGCCAAAGAGCGTACGCCTGCCTTGCGCAGCCACGCGGCGTGCATCGGCATCGAATTAACTTTGGCAATGACAGATTTCATTGATGACAGCGGCACTCTAAACCCGAAACGGCCGCGGTCAACGAATATTTGAAACCGCTACGCTCGCTTGCGCATCGTTTTAAGTGTTTGGATTGACTGAAATAAACTCCGATTCTTACAGACTTCGCCGGCACACTTGATAGACTGACGTGCTCAGGATTGAATTATGAAACGTCATCAAATCGGTCATCGCGCGGAATTCCGCAAAGAACAAAGTCAGCGGGTGGCAAACTCCGCCAGCCTTTCGGCCAGTTTTCCACGATTGAAGTCCTTGAAGGTGGACCTTTCATTCTGCACGCCGGACGGAGCGACGCGCAGCAGCCAGGTCAAGTATGCCGTCAATCTTGAGCACGCGAAATCCGTGTTTCGATTCGATTGCCTTAACAGCGAATGTGTGCGCGGCGATTTCGACTTGAGCGAAGTGCTGGTAAAGGCCGTGGCTGCCGGCGAAAAGAATGTGGTTGGCGAAATGTGCTGCCATGGCTGGCGCAATAAGGATTGCATTGAGGAAACCAAGTGCCGCCGGCTGCTGCGTTATGAATTGAACCTCGGTTTCTGACGGGCCGGGTTGCTCGCTCAATCGCGCGGATTCAGGCGCTCCGCCAATCCTTCCAATCCTTGAGTCTCGCTTCGATCATGTCCGCCGTGGCGTGATGCAGCCATTCCGCCATGGCGCCGGATGTGCCGAGATGCACATTGGAATTTCACTATTCTGAGGTAGGAGATTCGATGTTCCATATTGTCCAGAGGTTCCCGTCAATTTTCACCAAACTTTTTCATTCGCATACGCTTTCAGGACATGTCACGCCTGCGTCACCGGATTACTACAATCGACACGTTTACTTTGGCGGCGCGGCTGTGCTTCAGTGGAGGTGAACCACAAGGGACGTACAAAACTCAAAACGGATATGAAAAAAATAAATATTGATTGGTCAAACGGAACAACCGAAACGGTTGGATTAAAAGCTTCGCGCCGCGAAAATTTTCTGCGGCACACCGCGCTGGTCGGCGCCGCAGTCGCGGGTCTCATGCTCGCCACGCAACCGGCGCAGGCAGGCAGCATCTTCGTGATCGCGATGGAAAATCATAATTTTACGCAGCCGAATCCGACATCGAGTCCGCAGCAAATTCTCAGTAATTCTGCCGCGCCTTACATCAACAGTCTCATCACGCCCGGCAATCCGAACTCGATTCAGGTTTCCTACGCGACCCGATATTTCAATGCCGGCACGGGAGTCCATCCCTCCGAGCCGAATTACGTTTGGGCCGAGGCCGGCAGCGATTTTGGCGTCCATACCGATGCCGATCCGCGCACCGCGAATGGAAATATCTTCTCTGTCGATCATCTCAGCGGCCAGTTCAATGCAGCCGGCGTCTCCTGGAAGAATTACCAGGAAGATGTCCAACTGAGCACGAGCCCGACCAATAGCGCCTCGGGCACCACCGGCCCCGTCAATCCTTATTATGGGAACGGCCAATATAACTACGCGGTCAAACATAATCCGATGGCGTTCTTCCCGGACACGGCGATCCAAAATGTTTATCCGCTGTCGCAACTCTTCCTGGATCTCGCCGCGCACGCGGTGGGAAAATACAATTGGATCACACCGAACCAGTTTGACGACGCGCACAGTGCGTTGACCGGAGGATTCACTTATCAGGGCGTTCATTATACCGGCGACCAGGCGTCGATTGCGCAGGGGGACAACTTCCTTTCGCAAATCGTGCCGCAAATCATGGCTACGCCGGAGTATCAGAGTAACGGCGTGATTGTCATCTGGTGGGATGAATCGGAAAACGGCGATGACACCAATCATACGATTCCGGAAATCGTTATTTCGCCGCTGGCCAAAGGCAATGCTTACGCGAGCAGCGTTGTGATGAACCATTCTTCGGACATCAAGACGATGGAGGAAATTTTCGACCTCTCATTCCTGAATAATCCCATCCCGGTCAATGAAACCAACAATTTCGGTGGCTACAACAACGTTGCCACGGTCAACGACCTGAGCGATTTGTTTGCCGGGGGCGTTATCCCGGCGGCGCCGAGCTTCAAAATAACCCGCGAAGCGCATATGTTGAACCCGCACAATCACACCGGAATGGATATCGTGCGCATCACGAACACGGGCAGCAATCCCGTGCCTGGCCCGTTGTATCTGGTGCTGGATAACCTGAGCTCGAATGTGACGTTGTTGAATTCGGATGGCACCAGCTCCGCACTGCCTCCGCTGGGCAGCCCGTATGTGCTGGTGAATCTGGACAACAATACGTTGAATCCAGGCGATAGCGCCGTGGCGCAATTGAAGTTTTCGGATCCCAGTGCCGTAGACATCAGCTACACCGCGCGCGTCCTGCCGGTTGTGCCGACGCCGTAAGCTCAGAAGCTAAATCGACTCGCTCAGGCGCGCCCGCAAGGGCGCGCCTGTTTGTTTACGGAAGGGGCTTGAGCCACGAGGGAATCGGCTCGTTTAACTGCAGTTGTTGGCCATTTGCGTAAATGCCAACCAGACGAAACGGAGTTCGCAGATCGTCGTTGTCGAAAACCAAGACGCGCGGCAATTGGCGAATGGCTGCGGCGAGATTCGCGAGAGTGCGGGGAAAACGCTCGAATAACTTTTCCGTTGGCACGCTGTGTCCGCCCTGTGAAATCCGCATGGAAACGCGTTGTTCGGAAGTTTCGGCGCTGGCAATTCCGATAAAGCACAGGACGACCGCATAGCCCGATTGAGCCGTCTGTTTCAAAAA
>DASXHY010000057.1:0-1803 GCA_036488095.1 Verrucomicrobiia bacterium
CTAAAACCTTACCGTAAGTTTTTCCGCATAATTGAATCATGCTAAAACGGAGCGCATGAAGTTGACTTCTTGGGCCTCGCGCCGAACACGTGCGGCGTGGGAAGGCACTCAACGGTGGAATGATTTCACGCCTCAAAGTGAGCCGCGAGGGCGCGTCTCACTGCGCCCGAGGCGGGCGCGCTCCCCAAAAATTGAACTGCCTCGTTCCTGGCTTACAGTCCGAAGATGCGCTCAAAGATTAATCGCGGGCGGGAGGGCGATGTTCCCGGGGAATATTCTCGAGCGAGATTTCCACGATTAAATCGGCGGCGATTTTTTCCAGGCTTTTTCGCAGGTCGGCCACGTTGCACGACTCGGGAATGGTCAGGACGGCGCGCGCTTTGAACAGCGCTTCACCGGACATCGCGGCGCTGGCGCATTCGGTTTCGAGTTCCTCCACGTTCACGCCGAACCCGGCGAGCGTGTGGGAGATTTGCCGGACAATTCCGGGACGATCCTGGCCGACAATTTCAAGAATGCTGGTCTGCCGGTGAAGCACTTGTTGCCGCGGACTGGCATGGACGACCACGGTCAGGCCGCGCGCATCGAGGCCTTGCAATGCCTTCGTGAGGGAACGCTCTTTATCGGCCGGGACTTCCACATGAACGATGCCCGCGAATTGCCCGCCGAGGCGCGCCATGCGGCTCTCCAGCCAGTTGCCGCCGTGCTCGGCCACAATACTCGCCACGGAATCCACAAGCCCGGGCCGGTCGTTTCCAATGACAGTCATCACGAGGGAATGCATGGCAAACCTGTAGCAGAACTATAGTGAAACGTAAAACGTGAAACGTGAATTTCGCCCAAAGCGTTTTGACGTATTCACGTTTCACATTTCCCAACCCCTTCACGCCTCGACAAAGCTCCCCTTCCCCGCCACATTGGCGCGAATGTCGTTAGTCAATCAACCTTTGGCAATCGCCGGACGAATTTTCCGCTCACGCCTGATTTTGGGGACGGGAAAATTTTCGTCGCCCGAAGCCATGCGCGACGCGCTGGCCGCCAGCGGCGCGGAAATGGTCACGGTGGCGTTGCGCCGCGCGGACTTGAGCGGCAAGCGCGATCCCTTCGCGAATATTTTGGAATTTATCGATCCGAAGAAATTTCTTCTGCTGCCCAATACCAGCGGCGCAATGAATGCGGAAGAAGCCGTGCGCCTCGCGAAGCTGGCGGTGGCCGCCGGCTTGCCCAAATGGGTGAAGCTGGAAATCCATCCCGACCCGCGCTATCTGCTGCCCGATCCGATCGAAACGTTGCAGGCGGCCGAAATTCTGGTGAAGGAAGGTTTCACGGTGCTGCCTTATATCAACGCCGACCCAGTGCTCGCCAAACGTTTGCAGGATGTCGGTGTGGCGACCGTCATGCCGCTCGGCTCGCCAATTGGTTCGAATCGCGGGATTCAAACGCGCGAGCAGATTCGCATTATCATCGAGCAGGCGACAGTCCCGGTGGTGGTGGACGCGGGTCTTGGCGCTCCGAGCCACGCGGCGGAGGCCATGGAATTGGGCGCCGACGCCGTGCTGATCAATACCGCCATCGCTGTTTCCTCCGACCCAAATAAAATGGCGGTCGCTTTCAAAATGGCGGTCGAAGCAGGCCGCGCGGCGTTCGAGGCCGGCCTTGCGTCACAGCAAGACACCGCGAGCGCGACCAGTCCACTCACGGGTTTTTTGAGTTAGGACAAGATTTTCATTAACACCCTGCTTTAGCTGGGTGAAAGAAGATCGCTCAAAATATCAGAACCGCTTTAGCGGTTTACACGCGAAC
>DASXHY010000061.1:0-4902 GCA_036488095.1 Verrucomicrobiia bacterium
GGTTGGTGAATGAAGCGCCCGCGCCACTCCGGGTACTTCCAGTAGAGCCATTCCTGCCGCTGCCGGACAGGTTCAGGCGACCAGCCTGGATGAAGAGGCCTTCAAAGACCGGCAAGCCATTGCCCAGGTCAGTGTCAGCGGTGAAGTTCAGGAATAGAATTCCGTTTTGGCCGTTGCCACTCATGACGCAGTCCCATATGCCCACCGGGGAAGCCGGCTGGCTGAGAGCATTCAACGCCGGAGAGAGGAGGGCGATCATCGCGGCCGTCGCGAGGCCGACGAGCCGTCCTGGATTTGCAATTAGTGTTTTCATATTAATAGGCAATGACGATTTCCCTTATTTGACTGTTTCGTAGCCGCCGTGCATCACGCTGTGCCAATCCACTGGCTTTCCGCTGTCCCAAGCCGACCAGTCTTTGGTCTCGGTCGAGGTGATCGGAGTTTTCAGGAAATCCGTTTTCGTCGGTTGAAAATCCGAATCCTGCACGATGGTGGGAGTGATGAAAACAAGGAGATTGTTTTTCTGGCGCGATTTGCTGTCGCTGCGGAAAGCGCGCCCGAGGCCCGGGATGTCGCCGAGGACGGGGACCTTGGTGTTGGCGTTGCGGGTATCGTCCTGAACGAGGCCGCCGAGCACCAGCGTGTTGCCGCTGGGGACCATCACTTTGGTTTCCATTCTACGGATGTCATATTCATCGGCCTGGAAGGTTTCACCCGCGACGACTTTGGTGACGGTATCAAAGACGCGCGAGACTTCGGGTTGGACCGAGAGGTTCACGTAGTTGTTGGCGGAGATGCGCGGAGTCACATGGAGAATGATACCGAGGTTGGTATAGGTGATTTGCGAACCGCCGGTGGTATTGGCCGTGCCCGCCGTGACGTTGATGATCGGGGTGGCGCGAGTAACCGCGAGGCTGGCCATTTCATTGTCCAGCCTCGCGGGGAGCGGAGATGACGCGCGCTTCGGAATTCTGATTGATGAACGAGAACACGGCATTCACGCCGTCGGCATCAAGGAACGCCGTGGCCGGGTTAAAGCCGCGCGCGGTATCGAACATCATCTTCGGCCATGACGTGGAGAGCGGCTGGTTTACGCTATCGAGCGTGGAAACAGGCTTGTTCTGCAAATTATTTCCGAACGCCAGGTGCTGGTTCTGCAGAGTGCCGGTCCAATCCAAACCCTTGACCGAGCTTGGATTCATGGACGTTTCCAGCAAGCGCGCTTCGATCAACACCTGTTTAGTGGGCGTGTCGAGGCTCTCAACCATTTTGTCGATGGACTCAATTTCCTTTTCGGTGGCGAGCAGGACCAATTGGCTGGTGCGCACATCACCCATCGCCCGGCTGCGTTTGTCGAGGAGGGCGGTTTGGACGGCCACGAGAATGTTGCTCGGGCTGGAATACTTGAGCTGGATGATTTTGCTGAGAAGCGGCTCCGCGGCAGCCGGGTCATGGACGGTGACGCGGGCGATATGGGTCTTGGGATCTTCAACAAGTTGAAGGCCGTAGGTCGTCAGCAGGGTAGTGAGGGCCTGTTCGGCTGTCACATTTTCCCAACGGATAGAAATATTCGGGACAACCGTTTTGCCGTCGGGTCCGGGAGGGCCGAAGGTCACCTTGGGATCGAGGATGTAATTCAATCCGGCCTGGCGGGCGAGGTTTTTGATCGCGTCCGTCAACGGGACTTCATCCATTACAATAGTAGGAATGACGACATTCTCGGGATTGACCGGCTCCGCGTTGGTGGCGGGCGCGGCGGGCGTGGCGGCAACCGCCGGTGCGGCGGGTTCCGCGGGCGCGGCTGGCGCGGCCTCCGCGGCGGCCGGCACGGCATTGGTCATGGCCGGAGTGGCATCGGTCGCCACAGTGTTGGTCGTGACCGTGACGTCGGCGGCAGCGGGGGCAGCCGGCTCCGTAGTGGCGGTCGCGTTGGTGGCTGCCGGAGGATTTGTGGACAAATCTATCGGCGCGTAGACAGCTCCGTTTGAGGCGGCATCTTGCGCGCGGACGCAGGCAAGTCCGATGGCGATCAAACACAATGCCGTGAGGGCATAGCTTGAAACGGTTTTCAGGTGACTAGTTTTCATTCTTTTTAATTTGTCTGAGTTAAACCGACACTTTTCATTAGCGTTAAACCAGCAACCCCAGTGCCAACCCGGTGAGCAAAATCCGGCTTCATTTTGACGTTTTATTTTTTGAACACTTCTTGTCCAGCAATAAGACGAGCCGCGGGCGTTCCGGTTCGAAAACGAGTCGATACAGCGGCTGGTTTTGAAATCAGGACGTTATCGGTGAGGGCGGCGCGCTTGGGTTGCGCAGTGATGCTCCATTGAGAGACTCACCCTGGAAGCAACGTTGTTAAATCAGGACACTTTCGGCGGGAGGGCGGGGAAGCAACCGTTGGCCGAGCGCTCAAAGATCCGCGCGCAACTTCAGTTCCCGGCGTTCACCGGAAACTTCGATGATCGCGGAATTGGAAGTAATGTCCACACAATGGACTAAGAGGCGTCCGCAATCGGTGTTAATCTCGGCCTGTTCGTTGCGCGCCATCGTGCGTCCATTGATCATGGCGAGCCGATTGGCCTGAGTGCCGGAGAGGCCCTTCAGGACGAGACAATCCAGGCCCGTTGGCTGGCTTTGTTTCACAGCTTTGGGTGTTGCCGAGCCGCCCCACAGACGGGTGGAGTTGGGGAAGAACGGGTCGCTGCCGTCTTGTTTGCTGGACGGAATGATGAAAACGGATTTCGGCACGGAATTGGTCACGGCCGACTTTTTTGCCGCGACGGGCGCCGCCTGCCCGGAGACCATGGATAATTTGAACGCGAGGGCCGCTAACGTGACGCGGAGAAAAATTGATGTTTTCATGGGTTGTTGGCGGAACGCGCTCCGTTGTTGGCGACGAGTGACACGATGTCCATTTTGAAGGCCAATTTTTCCTTGTCTTCCGGAACCGCCGCCGGTGCGGGTGAGAGATCCAGGTTCAGGATGCGCGAGGTCGGAAAGGTATTTTCGAAATCAGCCACGAATTTTCCAATGTCGTGGAAGTGCGCCATGCCGGAGATGGAGACGGTAACCTGCCGATAGGGGAATTTCGGCAAAAGATTTACCGGTGTGTCGCCGCCGGTGGGGTTGAATTGAGATATCTGGACGTTGTGATCGTGGTTGAACTTGCGAATGGTATTTACCAGCGAAAGATAGAGATCGCCCGTGGGCATTTCGCGTTCGGCGAAGACCAGATCATTGCTGACCGTGACCAATTCCTTTTTGGCCATTTCGCTATTTTTGATGGTCTCGGCGATTTGGGTCAATTGGTTCAAATCCTCGGTTTTTTTGGCCGCGAGCGTGTGCAAATCTTCCTTCTGAGAGCGAATCACGCTGAACCAAAGGCCGGCGATGATCCCCACGACAATGAGTGCGACCAAAATAAGCTGGCTGCGTTTTTCTTTCGAGATACGGTTCATCGCGTTTTGTCAGGTAGACGAGCTTCCAGGGTAAAAGCAATAAAAGTCCGACCGTCGGGATCGGCTTGAGGTGTCAACGACGTGGTCAGCCGGAAATCATTGGTCCGGTTGGAAATCAAGGAGTGGAAAAACGGATTGTGAGACAAAGCAGCTTGAAAATGGCTAATGGAATCGCCCGGGACGGGGCTGGTGTCCTTGGCGGTGAGGATCAGGGTCGTTCTTTCAGTCGCTGAAGCGGGTTTGCCCGCAGCGACAGCGCCGGTATCGGCGTTGGTGCCGCCCTTGGTGGCTTCGACGACGGTGTATGACTGGCTGATTGTAAAGCGGGTCAATTGCACGTTCTCGGCCGTGCTTTTTTGGAGGGCGTCCAGCACATTCCCCAGGAGAAAGCGGTTGGTGGTCAGTTGACGCAGCGCGGCGAGTTTCTGCCGGCCATCCACGAGGGCTTTTTGATTGTCCAACACCTGGCGATATTCCTTGGAGCCAGACTCGATTTTCTGGTCCAAAGCGGTGATTTCGCTTTTCGCGCTGATCCTGGCAATGACCAATGACGTAATCCAGAAGAGTACCAGCGCCACCAATCCGACGCCGATCAGCACGGCCCTTTTGACGGGATCGCGCCGGCGAGTTTCTTCGTTCGCCTGAATTTCAGCCAAAAGATTGATTCTGATGGGCATAATCAAATTGCGGTAAGCGCGGCGCCAATGGCGACTGATAGTTGCGGCGCGACGTGTTCAATCTCGGTGGCCTGCGCGGGGGCGAGGGCCAGTTGCAGGCCGGCGACCGGGTTCCAGGTCTTGCATTCGACGCCAATTTCACGGCGGAGGGTTTGAACGATGAAATCCGAACGCGCCGAGCCTCCGGAAACGTAGACCATCGGCAGGGTCCTTTCCTGCTGATGTTCGAAAAAGTCAATGGACGCGCGCAACTCGCGGGCGAGCGGGGAGATGAGCATATCGAGTTGGGGTTCCACTTCGGCGGGCATTCCCACCTTGATGCCTTCGGCTTCCGCATAGCCGATGTTCATCGTTTCGGCCAGGCCGGCCGTGAGGCGGTCGCCTCCGATGCTAACAACCCGGTTCAGGATGAGCTGGCCTTCCTGCAAAATCGAAATGGAGGAGGATCGGAAACCGATGTCCACCAGGGCAGCGGTCTGCCCGGTAAAAACTTCCGGCATCGCCAGTTCAAACGCATTGATTGGCCCCAAAATGCTGGGCACGATGTGGTCCGGAAGGAGACCGGCGTTTTTCGTGGCAGCCACGAAAGTCGTGATGATCTGGTTTTTGGTGCCCGCGATGAGAACTTTGTGCTTTTGCTGGCCCTCTTTCGCCGCTCCGTTTTTCGCGGAGGTCCCCATGTATGAATCGAAGACGTAACCGGTCAGGTCCTGCTGGAGGTAGACCCGGGAGTTGTTTTTGAGAATCATCCGGATGTCCTCGGC
>DASXHY010000362.1:0-2486 GCA_036488095.1 Verrucomicrobiia bacterium
AGTTCCAGCACGGGCGGCAGCGATGATCCGGGCAACGCGCTCGACGGCAATCTCGTCACGCGCTGGTCCACCGGCGGATCGCAAGCTCCCGGTCAATGGTTCCAGGCCGACATGGGATCGGTGAACGTCTTCAGCAAAATCGTTTTGAACTATATCAATTCGGCCAATGATTATCCGCGCGGCTATCAGGTCACGGTTTCAAATGATGGCATCAATTGGAGCAGCCCGATCGCCAGCGGCGTAGGTTCCTCGTCCACCACGACCATCACGTTTGCCACTCAAGCGGCGCGTTATATTCGGATCACGCAGACCGGAAGCACGTCCGGGACTTATTGGAGCATTGATGAGTTCAATGTTTTTGGAACCTCGCCTTCCACGGCCACTCCCCAACTCGCCTTCGGAGCAACGGGCGGCCAAATGCAATTGAACTGGCCAATGGATCATGTGGGCTGGCGTTTGGAAATGCAGACCAATGCGCTGAACAGCGGCGCCGCCTGGGTGACGGTTTCCAATTCGGCGACGACCAACCAGCTTTTTATGCCCATCAATCCGACCAGCACCGGCGCGTTCTTCCGGCTGGTCTATCCTTGAACTAATCATGAGCGGCAATGGAATAAAGCAATTCGATCAGGCTCATTTTGCTGAAACAACGCCGGTGAATTCCCGGGGAGCGCGCCCGCCCTCGGGCGCTGTTCGGTGCGCCCCGCGCCGAACTCGGAGGCGTAAGAAGTCATTGAACCGCAAAATATGTTCGAGCGTTGGAGTGAGCCGCGAGGGCGCGCCTCACTGCGCCCGAGGCGGGCGCGCTCCCCATTTCCAACTGCATGGTTACGCTTTGATTTTCATATTGTTGTTTGGCGTTTTGCGGAACAACGCCAAGGCTTCGAGTTTACCGGCGGATGTTCTCTCGCAATTGAACAGCTACAACGAGGTTTGGACTTCTCCGAGCACGAATGGCTCGCCGGGTTCCATGCCGCTCGGCAACGGCGACATTACCGCCAATGTCTGGGTGGAAAATGGCGGCGACCTGATGATGTATATCGGCAAATCGGACAGTTGGAGCGAAGGCACACGGCTTTTGAAAATCGGCCGGGCACGAATCCATTTTGCGCCGAATCCATTCGTGGCAGGTGCGCCGTTTAACCAAACGCTGGATTTTTATCACGGTGAAATCGACATCAGCGCCGGCCAGGCCGGTTCGCAGGTTTCGGTCCGCGTTTGGATTGACGCCAATCAACCGGTCATCCGCGTGGAGGCAAACGGCCAGCAACCTTTCACGATGACTTGCTCGAATGAAGTGTGGCGGAGCGCGCCTTACACGGCGACGGACGGCAACGACCCGCCGTCCGGCGGCTGGCGCGGCGTGAACAACGGCTGGACCGAATCCGCGGATGCCGTTTTGTCGCTGACCGATCGTCTCGTTTCCTATCATCGCAATGCGAGTTCGTTGTATCAAACGATCCTGGCTGGAGAAAACCTGAGCGGTCTTTGGAACACCTTTCCTGATCCTTATATCAACCGCACTTTCGGCCTGACGATTAGGTCCACCAACTTTACCAAGCTGGACGACCACACGCTGCAATCGCCGTCCGGCACTAACTGCACGCTGTCGATTTACTCGTACACTGCGCAAACCAGCACTGCGGTCGACTGGCAAAATCAGATGAGCAATGTCGTGACGCAAGTGGACACGACCGACCTTGAAACCGCGCGGACGAATCACTTCAACTGGTGGGATGCGTTTTGGAACCGGAGTTGGATTTTTGTGAGCGGCGATGCCAATGCCGCCATCGTGACGCGCGGGTATCTCGAGCAACGCTTCATGGAAGCCTGCCAGGGCCGGGGAAAATATCCGATGAAATTCAACGGCGGCACGTTCACCTTCGATTACAACGGACAAAACGGCGACTATCGACGATGGGGCCCGGGCTACTGGCATCAAAACACCCGTCATCTCTACTGGCCGTTGCTGGCCTCGGGCGACTTCGACCTGATGCAGTCGTGGTTTGCTTGTTATACCAATCTGACGGGATTGCAGACGGCGGCGACGCAGAAATATTACGGGCACGGCGGCGCGTTCTTTCCCGAAACATTTAATTTTTTTGGCGCCTACGAATTGACCGATTGGGGCGGCAATAGCGCGGGCACCTATACCTCGAATCAATATATCCGCTATCATTACCAGGGCGCGCTGGAAACGCTGGCCATGATGCTGGATTATTACGATTACACGCAGGACAGCGCGTTCGCCACGAACGACATCGTTCCCTTTGCGACGCAGGTGATCCGCTTTTTTGACCAGCATTGGCCGCGCGTCAACGGGACCATTCAATTTTATCCCGCGAATGCGATCGAGATGTATTGGGACTGCACGAACTCCACCGATTACATCTCCGGCCTGATGCACGACATTCCGAAATTAACGGCGTTGCCTGCGAATTTCACAACTCCCGCGCTGATCAGCGAATGGACCAATTGTTACGTCG
>DASXHY010000089.1:0-4917 GCA_036488095.1 Verrucomicrobiia bacterium
CGCCGGTCGGCGAACAACCGCATCAGACGGCCAATCCGTTCCTGCCGTCCGGTTCGGACGTTTAGGACGCGATCGCCTTTCTTCAATGTGCCCGCGTACGTTCGCAGGAACACCATGCGTCTGCCTTGCTCGTCGTGAATAACTTTAAAGACGAGCGCCGCCGCCGGAGCCGCGCTATTGACTTCAATTGCGCTTTCGGCGCTGTCAACGATGGCCGTCACTGTTCGCACGTCAGCCGGGCTTGGGAGATAATCAACCACAGCATCCAGCAACGGTTGAACTCCCACGAACTGATACGCGCTGCCCGCAATGACCGGCACGAAACGATTTGCAACGGTCGCTCGCCGTATCGCAGCTTTCAATGTCGCAGCCGAAACGGCCTGGTTCGCCAGATAAAGTCCGGCGACCTCGTCGTCCACGTCCGCGATTCGCATGACGAGTTCAGCTCTCGCCGTGGCCACCTGTTCACGCAATTCAGCCGGCACTGCTTCCACCGTGTAACCGGAATCAGCAGTCTTTCTGAACGTGTAAGCGCGTTCATTGATGACGTCGAGCTGACCGCGTAATTCACGTTCACTGCCCCACGGCAGCAGAACTGGACACGCGTTCGCGCCCAACTTCTTGCGCAGCTCTTCTACCACGCGAGCAAAGTTCGCTCCTACGCGATCCATCTTGTTAATGAAAGCAATGCGCGGGACGCGGTAACGATTGGCCTGTCGCCAGACCGTTTCGCTCTGCGGTTGCACGCCGCCGACCGCGCAGAAAACGGCAATCATGCCGTCCAGTACGCGCAACGAGCGCTCGACCTCCGCCGTGAAGTCCACGTGACCGGGCGTGTCGATGATGTTCAACCGCTGCGGTTCGCCAACGAACAAGTTCGCGACCTCCGGCCGCGCTTCCTGAGTCCACGCGCAAGCGACCGCCGCCGCAAAGATGGTGATACCTTTGCGTTGCTCGATCGGATCGAAATCCGTGGTCGTGTCGCCATCCTCAACATTACCCGCCTTATGAATCGCCCCCGTGTATAACAAGAGGCGCTCCGTGAGCGTGGTTTTGCCGGCATCGATGTGCGCGGCAATGCCTATGTTGCGGATGCGGTTCAGTTGATTCGCATCGTGATTCAGGTTGTTTTTCATATATCGTTTTTGTTGTTGGTTTGCGCCGCTTCAGACTTTCTGTTGCGGTGAGGATTCCGCGCACGAGCAGAGAACTGGCGTTTATAGGCCAGTCACGTTTCGGGCGGAAAATGGGAAATAAAAAAAGCCCCGAGGATCACTCAGGGCTTCAGGAAAGGGGACGCGACGCGCGAAACGTGTTTACATAACCCCACCTGACCCTGGCGTGAGCCGGGCCGGCGAAAGAATGTAAAACACTTTGCGCATAACCATTAATTGGTAGCGCGCGTTATCTACGCCACTAGTCGGCGAATGTCAAGCTAGTGCTGATTTGCTGGATCCGGCCAGAATATGTCTGATTGCACGCGTCGTTCAGTTTGATAGAGTTCGGTCACGCGGGCGCCGCTGCCGTCCGCCATGAAGGAGAACGTATGCACAACAAATGGCGATATCTTTCGGCCGTGCTGGTTGCCACCAGCCTGGTTCTTACCTCAAACCCCACGTATGGCGCGTCTTATGATCTGCGCTCTGTGAAGGGAATAGATTCATTTAGCGGCTCGGTGGGAGCGCGGGAACTGCTCGCTAAAAATGGATTCGTAGTGGCGGATCCGACGTTCAAACAGATTTTTGAACCGTACATTAAAAGCCCTCAAATCGAGGGCTATTCCCAGACAAATCCAATGGGCGTTTCGTTGCCGGCATTTATCACCACGGATTCAGCCTGGCACACCTATCACGTGATGTTGGAAGAGGGCGTAAAGGACATGGAGAAAGTCGAATCTCAACGACTCTTCCAATTTTCCGAGCAACTGCTCGCTGCCGCAAAGCAGCAGCAGGCCGGAAATGATTTGGTGTCATTCGCTTCAATCGGCCTCGCGCTTCAGGATGAGCACCATCGTCAGACTCTGCCGCCGGTGGAAAAACGCATCGTGGACGCGTTGAAAAACGGTTCGGGAGCGATTGCAGTGCCGATTGGCTTCCAGGTGTCGGCCGCTCAGTTTCGCGCTCAAAGTTTTTATACGCAGTCGCCGGAACTCAGTGGTTACTTCACCGCGCGCCAATGGTATGCCACGGTTCTATTTCGACTCAACAATCCCCGTGAAACCAAGATGGCCATTGTCTTGTCTAGGTTGGTGAACGGAAATCCTCATTTGCTCGCATTGTGGAAACAGTTATCCGAGCCGTTCGATACTTTTCTCGCCCACGCGGAGGACGGAACAATTCGAGAATACGGCGCAGCTTCGATCACCGTTCTCGGAACCAATTATCAGAGCCTCCAAATCTCAGATTCGCAGATGACGGAAATTCAAAAGGCGTTGGACAAGCAAGTGGGACCGCCGCGCGTAAACGATCAATGGATGTCACCCGAACAGTATGTGCAATTTGGAAAGGAAGGTCGTGGATTTCGTCTGCTACCGCCCCGGCAACTGCCCTGCGCCATTTGCTTTCAGGAAACGGTCGAACCCAGGATACCGAACCGCACGTACCCCTCGGGCCTTGATTTCATCGCGGCCTCATCAGTGTTGCGCTCGCCGGCCGCAGTGCGCGCCGTGCAAAGTGAATTCGGAAAAAGCGTCGCGGATCTGATCGTGAAGACCGACTGCGGTCCCCTGCCCGATTCGTTGCACGGCGAGGCGATGCAGTTGCTCGCAATATTGCAGCAACCGTTGCCTGCCAAAGTTCCCGCGCCGTTACGAACGGATGCCTGGCAGGATTTACAACTTTGGACCCAACTTGGCGCCTGGGCGGAACAGCGGCATACGTGGGCGTTGCATTCCAAAATGTCGGTCGAAGTGATGGGAATGATCTCGCCGCCCAAAGGCATGGTGGCTCCCTATCCTGATTTTTTCGCCGGCTTGGCAAAGCTGAGCCGCCGGACAGCGGAGGCCTTTCAACACGCCGGCCTCGATCCTGAGTTCGATCCGAAAGGCATCAGTGACCAACTGTTGAAACTTCTGGATATCGAGGAGAAGGGGTTCAACGAAGGAAACGTGATGGACCTGATGCAGAAGTACTCCGGAGAATTCGAACAATTGGGTGCCCTCCAAAACCGTTACTATGAAAAGCAAAAGTCGGAACTTGAAAAAGTCGGATCCCGCAACGTCCACAAACAAATCCAAAATGGTTTGAGAGAATTGGCACAGCGCGGTTCGACTGGGCACGCGACGCCGAACGACATCGAGATGCTTAGAATCTACTTCGACAGCCGTCCGAATATTGCCCGATTGCTCACTGACTTCGCACCCGTTTGCGATCGCCTCGCACAATTAGCGAAAAAATCCCAGGACGGCGAGCATTTGACCGATGATGACGACAAGTGGATTCAGGATTACGGCGTCACACTGGCCGGCTTCAGTTTTTATTATGGAGATTCCTACGAAGTGCCACGCGACGATTTTCCGATCGTCACGCGCGTTTTCTCGAACCCGGTGGGCAATTCAATGCTCTACGCCGGTCTGGCGCGGCCGCAGGCGCTATACATCATTATCCCGGTCGGCAAAACGCTGCAACTTTATCGCGGGGCCGTTATGACGTATCGCGAGTTCATCCGGCCGAATGACAAGTTATTGGACGACGAATCCTGGCGCGATTTGATTTCAAAAGGCCAAACGCCGCCCGCCCCGCCATTCACGAAAAGCTTTTACGCGGAGACGAGCGTCACGGAATTGCTTCAACAATTGCTTCAACAATTGCGCGCGCAAAGTTCGCGCGACAACCCGAATTACGGAGAAACCCGTGATCTCCTTTGGCAAATCAATGCGCGTGCGACTGCGGAAGACCTGCCGCCGTTGCTGGAGTTTTTGACTCACACCAAGGCGGACGAAAACGGAGAGTCCACGGACGAGCTCGCCAGCATCATCGCGCGGCTGCCATGGAAATCGCACGAAAAAGAAATGGTGAAACTGCTGGCATCCGACGACTACACCCTGGCGAATGCCGCAGCCCGGGTGCTCATGGAACAACCAGCCATACTGGATGCAAGCGCGTTAGCCTCCAATTTTGCCGCACAACCGGTCCGAACCCGGCGCCTCTATTGCAGGATTCTCAGCAAACTGCCCCGACAGACGGACACAAGCAGGCAAATGTTCCTACGGGCGTTGCATGACAAGGCTGACGGTGTGCGGTGGCAAGCCGCATTGGCGATCGGCAACAGCCGCTGGAACGACGACCAAAGCCGCACGGCGTTGCTCAAGACGGTGGATGACACGAACGAACTGGTTGGTGCGGCAGCAGTACACGCTCTGGTGAAACTAGGCGTGACGAATGCCGCGCCGATTTTCCTGCAAAAACTGAAAGGGCGCGTTCAGTTGCCGGTTTCGACCTCGGAGGAGCGGTCGACCGAGGCGAAAGCCATCCTGCAAGACATTCAGGGTGAAGAAAATCACGCCACCGGAGTGCTCGACGACGATCACCTCTCTTACCGAATTGAAATGACTGTCACTCCGATCATGCTCCGGCGAAAAACGATGCGCGTACCGCCGATGCCATTGCCGATGGACATGTCCCTGCACAATTACAACATTGCCGACGAGTTGATCGATGCGCTCGGCGGTTTTGCATATTCACCGGCAGCGGAGGAACTAGTCCAATTGCGCGGCACAGAGTACGACATCGGCGCCACGAGAGCATTGGGTAAAATCGCGCCTGACCAACTCGTCGGCGGATTGCTGAAAACCGCTTTGAACAAAGATATCGACAGCTACCTGCGCGAGCAGGCGCTGGTCACTTTGGCCGATGTTTCCGCGACGAATCATGTTCGCGACTTGGCGCCGCTTCTGGAAGATACCACCCCAATTGAGTA
>DASXHY010000097.1:0-8100 GCA_036488095.1 Verrucomicrobiia bacterium
CGAAATCATCCGCGCCTGGCTGCCTTTTCCCCACGCGGGAAGCCGTCAAAGCGACATCCATCTGCTCTCCACCGACCCGCCGGATTTCATCCTGTCGAAACCCAGCGCCGCGCTGACGTCTGTGTATTTGGAAAAACCCGCGGCGACCAACGGGCAGACTGAATTCAAGATTGTCTTTCAAGTGACCTGCCGGGGATTCTATCAAACAATCGATCCCCTGCGCGTCCAACCGATTTCCGCAACCGATTCGGCACTCGCGCCATTCCTTGGCGAACAACCTCCACAGATTGTCTTTTCAGATCAGCTCAAATCTCTTTCGCGCGAAATCATCGGCGACGAGACCAACCCCTACCTCAAAGCGCGCCGGCTTTTCGCGTGGGTCGTCCAGCATGTGCCCTGGGCTTCCGCGCGGGAATACTCGACCATTGATTGCCTGCCGCAATACGCGCTCGCCAACGGCCACGGCGATTGCGGCATCGAAGCAATGACTTTCATGACGCTCTGCCGGCTCAACGGCATTCCGGCGCGCTGGGAATCCGGCTGGGCCACCGAAGACATGCACGACTGGTGCGAGATTTACCTGCCGCCGTACGGCTGGATGCCGGCCGATGTCTATTGCGGCCTGGTCGACAGCCGGAACGAGCGCGAAAAGTGGTTTTATCTCGGCGGCATAGACGCCATGCGGTTCGTGGTCAATACCGACTACGCTCAACCACTGTACCCCGCGAAAACGTTCTTCCGCTCCGAAATCGTCGATTTTCAGCGTGGCGAAGCCGAGTGGCGCGGCGGCAATCTGTATTTTGACCAATGGGACTGGAGTTTTGACGCCCACGAAATTCCGACGTCGGCGGAAAAATAATGTGCCACGAGCCCTGACGACCTCCTCACCCCGGCCCTCTCCTCCTTTTGGGGAGGAGAGGGAGATGATTTGCGTGGTTGACCGTGCCCTCACTTCTAAACGCACCCGCTGGGCATTCGTTCATTATTATTGTGGCGCGAAACGTGTTTTGATGGTCGTGGGGGCGAACGGTTTAACCGGCACCGTAATTGTTTTGCCGCGCGTCGTCAGTTTTAAAGGATCGGTTTCCACGAGGTTGCAGCGCAGTACTTCGATGGCCGGTTTCGGCAGTGTCAGCTTGGCCGTTCCTCCGATTCCGGCGAAATCACAATACCGGAAAATAAACCCGTCGAGATCTTCCGCCTCCTTAATCGTCGTGAGCGGCAGGCCCGCCGGGCTGACACTCACCAGCGACATGGCCGCGGAAGACGAGATGGCTTTATGCCCGCCCTGGCCGCGAGCCGCCACGGCAGGACAATACATGTTCCAACCTTTCACGACGGCGTCCTTCTTCGAGAAGCTGCCCTTGCTCGAGGTCAGCGAATATTGAAAAACCAATCGCCCGCCCTGTTTCGCTTTGTAATTCGTGTGCCAGTAGTTGTTCATGATGTAGCCGAAGACGTGCCCGCGTTTCGGCGTTATCTTGCGGGGCCAGGTCGATGCCGTCATGTCGCCGAGCGTGAAAAGCGGCGCATCCAATGGTGAAAGCTCCACAGTCGCATTGCCGTCGGAAATCGCCAGCCATCGCTGCACCGAATACCAATCCCGGCAGGCTGAGGGATGTTGGTCCTTGAGGGGTTCCGTAATCTCATCGGGGTATTCAAGCCACAAGCCGCCCTGCCGCGGATTGGGCGCAAACGGAAAGGCCAAGTAAACCGCCTCTTTATCCATCGTCTCGGTCTTATCCAGTTCGAAAATCAAATCCAATTGCTTCAAGTCCCGGTAAAGGCGGACGCGCATGGTGATTTTCGGAAAATTCAAGTTCGTCGCTTCGCTGTCCAACTCGCCGAAAACCGGGCCGTTCAGGGCCTTAATGCCGGTGCCACCCTGCCAGTGATACTCGAACTTGGGCGGCGGCAAGCGGTTCAGGTCGGAATGAATTGCCGACGTGCCCTCGCCGCCGGTCACATACACGAGTTCGCCCAGGCCGAAGTCAGCGTTGGTGTCCACCAGTTCGCTTTTAAGCTCTTTATCATAGATGGACTGTATGCCGCCTGTCTTGGGATTAAGCGTAACGCGATAAAATTCGTTCTCGATCTGATTGCTGGAAATTTCTGCCGCATCCGGCGCAGGTGTGGACAACGTCGCGTTCTGATAACAGCGGTATCCAATGGAGGGCAAGCGATCGGCGATGAAGCAATTCCCCCCTTCGGGCAGTGCCTGGCACGGGAAAGTTTTTTTCGTCGCCATATCCTGCAACGCACCCGTCGCATCCGTTTTGACCACCGCTTTGCGTGTCCATGCCAGAGAATTGAACACGACCAAATCGGCGGCGGGAGCGATGTCGGCAAGTTTGGCCATGCCGGATGCGAGGAGTTTCCGTGATTCTGAATCGGCCTCGCGGGCGAAAGAACTCTTCACCTCCCATTGCTTTACCGTTTGCTCGGAATTCGGAGCGGAAACGCTGCCAGCCGCGCCCCACGTGTGTTCGTTATAGAGCAGTGCATCGTGCCAGACGTTGTCAAAGTTCGTCTTAGGATACGCGTCGCCGACGACCATGCTTGCCAGCGAATGCAACATCTCCGAAGTGACATCGCGTTCTTCAGCGCGGCGTGACAACATCGTCTCCAGCGCGCTCGAACCCGCGCCGTCCTCCCACCAGCCCCCAAAATCGGTTTTGAGAACGGGGATTTTATTCGAATAATTTTTCTCCATGTAGCCAAAGAAATCTGCCGGCAATGCGAGAATCAATTGAGGGTAATCCCATTCAGCATTCCACTCCTTCACGACCTTGGGCAGCCACGGTTGAATCTCCCGGTTGTCCCCGAAAGCGCCATTCACCAGCACTGCATCATAGGGATAATCCGGGGTTTCGAATCGCGCCAAAAAGGGCGGGAGTTCCTTCATTGCCCGGGGCACCGTGATGAGCAACTTGCCCGCCCCGCCGTACCCGGGAACGGTCGTGATGTCCGCCAGCACGCGCGAGCCGTCCGCGCCTTCCCAATAAAAAGGGTTCGGCACATTTCCCGCATAAGGCCCGCGATCGCGGTTGGCGCCTTCGATGAAATATTTAATTCCCGAATTCGCCAACACCATCGGCACGCTGCTGATGACCGAAGGAACATCATCAAGGATCGCCGAATTCAGTTCAAATCCGCCGCGGTTGGCCAGGTTCCGTGAATCCAATGTTAGCCGGTCGAGTGTCTCCGAAGAGCACAAACCGGTGAGCATGTTGGCATAATCGGCGGAGAGGCCCCAGCGCTTTTGACGCAGCGCGGCAAAAACCGCGCCGGTCTTTTCCGGATGCAACTCCAACAGACAATTCAATTGCCAGAATGTTTCCGAGTTCCATTTGAAAATTGGGTCGGCGTCCAACAAGTCCAGCGCGTCCAGGCCATTTTGAGCGTGCCGCGCCTGCACGCGGTCCTGCAAGTCGGTATAGCCGATGTCCGTATGCGAGGTCGGCACGATATACACCTTCCATTTCTTCGCCGGCGGAAGCGATACCGGCAGTTTGATTTCGTGTCCGCCCAGACGCACTGTGAAATCAATTTGTGCCACGTCCGGCACGAGGAGCGGCAGTTCGGTCCCGCCGAAAGGCAGGTTAAACGTTTGCGACGAGCCCGTGACGCCGTTGGCGTTCCAATCCAACTCAACCGGCACGGAATCGTTTTCCAAATTCGTGATGGACACTCTCACGGCACGGAGCAACCTGTTGTCCCCTGACCGTTTGAAAAACGGCAGCGGCTCAACCGCGATGCCCAAAGGTTTTTCAGGCGCGGGCGCGCCGCTCTCCAGACGCACGTCGTCAAAAATCGCCCAACTTCCCTCAATATCCGATAAGGTAATTGTGTTGTCGCCCGGGTGGAGCAGCGTCGCGGGGAAAAGCTGCCGGGTGGTGGAGTTCTTTCCGGCTTTCGGGTTGGTCAGCGCATTTTCGCTGTCACCCGGCGGCAGGGTGGCAGTGATCTTCTCGCCATTGATATCCATCACCAGTTTCGGCTGCCCACGTGGGTGCGTGCTGACAAAATCCATGATCAATTCGTAATAGCCCGAAAGGGGTTCCGTCACCTGAAAGTGGATCTTGAACTCGTGGACCTTGCTGCCGGCCCACGCATCCTGGGGTCCAGGAAGAACGTAAGGCCAATCTTTTTTCGCATCGCTTTGGCCTACGGAAAAATCGACATCATTTGGAAATTCTTTGGAAAACTCCCGGTAGTGCCCGGCGAGGCTGAATTCATGGTAGTCGTGGTCGGAGACACCGATTTGAAAAACAGTTGCACTGATTGCCGATTGCGCGCCGAGGCTGCATGCAAAACAAATCAAACTCCAGGCGAGGGTGTGTTTCATAATAATTTGGTGTGTCACGGTTCGACTGGCGGAAACTCAAGGGCTGCCGTTAGAAAGTACCAATGTTTGAACAAAGTCAACAGAAGATCATTCTTCCGGCAGGCATCTAAATTTTCATTAACACCGTGGCTTCAGCCCGGTGGTATGGCGATGGTTAATATTTTCTTCAGCCGTTTTAACGGCTTTGCATGGGCCGATAAGAAGCCGTTAAAACGGCTGAAAAACGCTTTCGGTCGATCCTGCCCACCGGGCTGAAGCCACGGTGTTAATGAGAGGAACGACAAACAAACGATTTTAGATGCGCGTCAGCCCTGATCCTTCCAGCAAGCCCATTTGAACAATTTGTTTGGCCAGCCAGCCGTGTCGATTGACTCTCCGACGATTGCCGCGGCGTCAAAACCGAGCTGTTGCAGCCCTAAACGCCGAATCATTTTTTGTATTGCATTGCCTGCGACAACCACTTATTTTTTTTACGAAATATATCGATGAAACTCAGCATCGACCAGATAGCCAATATCGAATCCGATATCCTGAAGCAGGTCCGCGCGCGGCCTGGGATTTCTCGCATCGATCTCTCGCGGAAACTGCAGCTCGCGCCGTCGACCGTCGGGAACTATGTCGGCCGGCTGATTACGGAAGGATTTCTGGCGGAGTCGGCGCTCGCGGGAAGCGAGGCCGGGCGGCCGCCCACGGCGCTGCGCCTGGACCCGGACGGCGGCCAATTCATCGGCGTCGATTTCGAAGCGCGAAACATCATGGCCATGGCGGTGGATTTTTCCGATCGCCCGTTGCGTCAGGCTCATAAAATCATCCGCGAGTCGGACAGCGTGGAGCAGATCATCGAGAAGATCGCGCAGGCCATCGTCGAAGTGCTGCCGGACAACAAGTCCCGTTTTCTGGCCATTGGCGTTGGCGTCCCGGGCTTTGTTGATCCGAACAAGGGCGTTGCGATTCACTATAAATATCTCAACAATTGGAAAAACGTGGCGCTTGCCGAACCGCTGGCGAAGCGCTTCGGCGTGCCGGTTTACCTCGAAAACAATGTCCGCTCCATGGCTTTGGCGGAATTATGGTTTGGCCAGGGGAAGGGCGTGGAAGATTTTCTGTGCATCGGGATTCGCAGCGGTATCGGTGCCGGCATTGTGGCCGGTGGCCAGCAACAGCGCGGCGCTGAATACCGGGCCGGAGAAATCGGCCGCTGGCGTTGTCCGTGGCCGCGCCGCTCCGCCGCGCGTTTTTTCAAGGCCGGAAATGTAGTCGACGTCGAATTGCAGGAAGTCGCCTCCGTTCGCGCCATCGTCGAAGCTTTGGAACGGGCCCGCAGCAGCAAGGAAAAGAGTCTCCTGACGGCGCAAACCGGTCCCATTACGTTCGCGGATGTCGACCGCGCCGCGCGCCAGCGTGACCGGCTGACGGTGCAGGTCATCGAATTCGCCGCTGAAATCCTCGGGTGGGCGGTTGCCGACCTTGCCTTGGTGCTGAATCCGTCCCGCATCATTCTCGCCGGGCCTTTGACCGTCCTTGGCGATACCTTGTTGAGTCCCTTGCGGGCGCGCGCCGAGCAAATCCTCGGAGCCACCGGGGCGGCAGTTCCATCCATCGTCAATTCCACCATGGGCGAATACAGCGGCGCGCTGGGCGCGGCGGCACTCGCCGTTCATGAATGGAAACCCGCGCGCAGTAAACTAACCATCCAGCAGCAATCGGCTCACTGATGGAACCAATGCAAAAATCCGGCGTGGATTACTCATGGGCCGAATACCTCGGCTGCATGGAGGGTATCCCGGAGGATGTACCGGTCGCCAAATCGCATTCGCGATCGATCGCCTGGGGCCTGGCAGTCTGCCTGGCTGTCACTTTGGGCTCGCTGTGGCTGAGCACGGCGCCATTCTGGCCATTTACCGTCCAGGGCGGTCGCCATCTAGTGGAGCCCATGCTCCTGGCAATGGTCATCGGAATGATTCTAAGCAATGCCTGGACAATGCCCAAACTGGTCTCGCCCGGCATTCGCTACTCCTACAAAGTCCTCCTTTCGCTGGGAATTGTCCTGCTCGGCGTGCAATTGAATTTCATCGATGTCATGAAACTGGGCGGCGTCGGCGTTCTTTTGAGTTGCCTTGAAATCGTGATGGCGCTCGGATTCATGTGGCTGCTCACCCATTCCCTGAAACTGTCAGGAAAACTGGGCATACTGCTCGGCGTCGGCACCGCGATTTGCGGCAGCTCCGCCATCATCGCCACTGCGCCGGTGATTGAAGCCGAGGAAAAGGACGTCGTTTTCGGCGTGGCGGCGGTCACACTGCTCGGCCTGGTCGGGATGATTGCGTTGCCCATCGTCGGACACGCGCTCAGCCTGACGCCCAGGGCCTTTGGCATCCTTGACGGCCTGGTGATTCATTCCATACCGCAAGTAGTCACCGCGGGATTCGCCTACAGCCCGGACGCGGGCGCGACTGCAACTATCGTGAAAATGACCCGCGTCTGTCTGCTGGCGCCGATGGTCCTCGCGGTCGGCCTTGTCTATGCGCGGCAAAAAGCCCGGCATGCGCAGGCGGCAAACCACAAACGATTCCAGGCGTTTTCGCTCTTTCCGAAATTTGTTTTTGGATTTCTCGCCATGGCATTGCTGCGCACGCTTGGCTGGCTGCCGGACCTGACTGTGCATTTGCCGAGCGCGGCCTGGGCTGGTGATGTCCGGCAAAATCTCGACCTCGGCGAATGCGCCCACAAATGCTCCACGTTTTTTCTCGGCATGAGCATGGCAGCGGTGGGACTTGAGACAAAAGTCTCCGCGCTCAGGCGCACCGGCCTCAAACCGCTGCTGGCCGGATTCATCAGTTCCGTCGCCATCGCCATCGCTATTTTAGTTCTCATCAAACTGCTCGGTATTGCATAAAGAGCGTTCGATATCTCAACCAACCAACAACCAATAAGGAGTCTGATAAATATGATTGAATTCCTAATGCACGACGATAAAGACACCGTGGGTGTCGCGGTCGTGGACATTAAGGCCGGCAAACAAGTAAGTGGTCGGTCGCTGCACGGCAAAGCCACGCCGAAACTGAAGGCGCTGATGGATATTCCCCTCGGCCATAAAATTGCGCTCCAGGCTTTCTCACCCGGTGACACCGTCATCAAATACGGCACCGACATCGGCAAAGTCGTGGCCCCGATTAAAAAGGGTGATCACGTTCACGTTCACAACGTCAAAACCAAACGCTGGTAACAAATTTATGAAGACTCCCACATTTCTCGGATATCGTCGCGAAAACGGTCGCGTCGGCATCCGTAATCACGTCGTTATTTTGCCGGTCGACGACATCTCGAACGCAGCTTGCGAAGCCGTCGCCAACAACATCAAGGGCACCCTCGCCCTGCCGCACGCGTACGGTCGCCTCCAGTTCGGCGAAGATCTCGAGCTGTTTTTCCGCACCATGATCGGCACGGGCGCCAACCCCAATGTCGCTGCCTGCATTGTTATCGGCATCGAACCGGGCTGGACGCAACGCATCGTTGATGGCATCGCCAAGACCGGAAAACCAGTCGCGGGCTTCTCCATTGAACGCCACGGCGATCTCCAAATTATCGCCGAGGCATCGCGCAAGGCGAAAGAATTCCTCCAGGCAGCCAGCGAACTCCAACGCGAGAAATGCACCATGGACGAACTTTATATTTCGGTGAAGTGCGGGGAATCGGACACCACCACCGGCCTGGGCTCCTGCCCCGCGGTGGGCAATGTCATTGATAAAACC
>DASXHY010000164.1:0-4010 GCA_036488095.1 Verrucomicrobiia bacterium
ATTCTGTTCGAGCCGTTCGTCAACGCGGGCGCGGACCAGATGATCGTTCACGTGGAACTCGGCGATCGCGTCACGCAATTGCTGTGGAAAATCAAGTCGCTGGGCAAAAAAGCGGGGCTGGCCGTCAACCCGCCCACCGGCATCAGCACCGTGCTGCCGCACCTGGATAAAATCGACAGCCTGCTCATCATGACGGTGAATCCGGGCTTTGGCGGCCAGGAATTTATTTACGAAACGCTCCCGAAAATCCAGCAGGCGCTGGCGTGGCGCACGGAGAAAAAGTTAAATTACCGCATCGAGGTGGACGGCGGCATCAATTTTCAGACCGCCGGCGAGTGCGCGCGGGCCGGTGCGGACACCTTCGTGAGCGGTTCCGCGCTTTTTAGCCACCGCAGTTTGAAAGCCGCCGTCACGAAGATGCGCAAGATCGTGAACGCGCACGACCCGGCGCTCGCGGACCTAGCTGTCTGATGAACAAGCGTATGAACAACTGGTTTTGGTATGCCCTGGCCGCGGCAATCCTGTACGGCGTGCATCAAATTTTCACGAAGCTCGCGGCGGAAAAAATCGGCGACGGCTTGGGCGGATTCGTCGTCGAGGCCACGGCGGCGCTGACGATTCTTGGCTACCTCGTTTACCTGAAAGTCGCGGGGCATTGGAATCAAAGCGCGAGTTCGGCGGGTGTTAGTTATTCCATCCTGACCGGCTTGTGCGTGGGCGCGGGCACGGTGGTGTTTTTTCTTTTGTTTCAAAAAGGCGGCCCGCTTTCGGCAGTGCCGATGATTTTGGCGGGCGGCGCAGCGATCATGGCCGCAGCCGGAACTTTATTTTTCAAGGAGCCGATGTCGGTCCCGCGAGTGATGGGAATTCTCTTTTCAATTGCCGGTTTGCTGCTGCTTCGGAAATAATTTGCCATGGCACAAATCAAATTCGGCACGGACGGCTGGCGCGCGGTGATTGCGGAGGATTTCACGTTTGCCAACGTGGCGCGCGTGGCGCAGGCGGCGGCGGATTACTGGAAGGCGGAAAACAAAAAACGGAAAGCGGAAAGCGGAAAGCGGGAAACGGAAAACGGAAAGGAGGAAAACAAGGTTGTTATTGGTTATGACCGCCGGTTTTTTTCGGATCGCTTTGCGCAAACCAGCGCCGAAGTTTTCGCGGGCAACGATTTTCAAGTCGTGTTGACGCCGGAGCCGACGCCCACGCCGTCGGTTTCTTTCGCGGTCAAGGACCTGGCGGCAATTGGCGGAGTGATGATTACCGCGAGCCATAATCCGCCGATCTTTAACGGGTTCAAATTGAAGTCCTGGTACGGCGGCTCGAGCAGTCCCGAGGAATGCCAGGCGATTGAAGCTTTTCTGGATCGCAATCCGGTGCGTTCGCGAAAACTGGAGGAAGCGATCGCTGCGAAGCAGGTGGTGATCAAAGATGTGCGCCCGGCCCATTACACGGCGCTCAAGCGGCTGGTCGATTTCAAGCTGATTGCGAAATCGAAATTGCGTTTTGCGCACGAAGCGCTGTTCGGCGTCGGCGCGGGGTGCTTCGAGCAATTGCTCGCGGGGACGACCTGCAAGGTGACCACGCTCAACGCAAAGCACGACGTGCTTTTCGGCGGCATCAATCCCGAGCCGATTGAAAAAAATTACGCCGCCAGCCGCTCTTACCTGCAAAAATATCCGCACGATCTTTGCCTCGTGACCGACGGCGACGCCGACCGCGTGGGCGGCATGGACGGGCGCGGGAACGCGTTGAGCACGCATCAAATTATTTGCCTGCTGCTGCATCACCTCTTCGTGAATCGCAAAGGCAAAGGACGCATGGTTAAGGCGCTCACGACCACGTCGATGCTGGACAAAATGTGCGCGGCTTACGGGCTGGAACTGACCGAGACAGGCGTGGGCTTCAAATATATTTGCGCGGAAATGCTCAAGGGTGGCGTGCTCTTGGGCGCGGAGGAAAGCGGCGGGATTGGTTTCCCGGGACACATTCCGGAGCGCGATGGCATCGCGGCCGGGCTGATGCTGTTGGAGTTGCTCGCCACCGAGCGCGCGTCCGTGAACAAGCTGATCGCGAAATTGGAAAAGGATTTTGGGCCGCATCGTTACGGGAGAATCGACACGCATTTCCCGCTCGAAAAACGCGCGACGCTGATGGATTACCTGAAAAATAATCCGCCCGCGAAGCTGCTCCGCTCGCCGCTGGCCGATGTGAAAAGCTATGACGGCGTGAAGTTCACCGCTGCCGATACGTCCTGGCTCATGCTGCGCGGCTCGGGGACGGAGCCGATTTTGCGGATTTACGCCGAGGCGAAATCAGACGCGGATGTGAGGAAGTTGTTGAAGCTGGGAGTGGAGTTAACCAAAAAAGTCTAAGAGACTGTCTAAAAAATCGTAGCAGCCGACGTGAGTCGGCTCAAATTTCATCTTGAGACTGCTAAATCGGCGAGTAGTCAGAGCCGACTCACGTCGGCTGCTACGATGAAAAGGATTTTCAGACACGCTCTAACACTTATAAATCCCCCGCAAAACGTACCGGGGCCAGGCCGGTCAAAAATAGAATGAGTAAACTCAAACTCGTTTTCGCCGTCCTCGCGGTTGTTGGAGTGGCGTGTCTGTGGGAGTTGGAGCACCTGTCGAACGAAAGACTACGCCGGGAGAATGAATCCTTGCGGCTCAGCTTTGCTGAATTAAAACAATCACAGGACGGTCGCGAGCCTGTTTCCGCCGATAATTCGCTAACGAAGGAACAATTGGCGGAATTACTTAAGCTTCGCGGTGAAGTCACGCAACTACGCGGGCAGACGAATGAGATGATATCGTTGCGCGGGCAAAACGAAAAACTGCTGACGTCCTTGAAGGACGCTTTGAAGAACGTGAAGCCGGTCCAAACGAACGCTACCGCAAAGAAACGTCCGGAGGATGCTTTGCCGCAGGATATTCATCCCAGGAATTCGTGGACTTTTCGCGGGTATGACAGTCCGGATGCAACTGCTGAGTCGCTGTGCTGGGCAATGGCTCACGGGGACAAGGCGGCGTTTGTGGCGGGGTTTTCACCCGATACGGCAGCCCAGATGGAAAACGATATGAAAGGAAAAGATTTTGCGGAGGAAATGAATTCGGCTGATATGGGAGAATTTCGCATTCTGGACCGGCAACCGGTATCGGATGATGAAGTTGTCTTGACTGTTTACTCGACTCGCAAGGACGCGAATGGCGATTACGCCGGAAGTTCGGAGGACACGGTTTTCAAAAAGATTGGCGGCGAGTGGAAAATATCGGATAGCGCGCCGCCGAAGTAATGAAGCGGATGGTCATGGTACTTGCCGCCGCTCCGGCTCAGGGCTTGCCCATCCATTCGGCGGCGTTGCCGATTACTTTCAGGACGGCCGGATTATCGTAGCCGGGAAAGGTCTCGTGCTCGGGGCGAAAATAAAACACTTTGCCTTTGCCCACCGACCACAACATGCCGGTGCGAAATTCTTCACCCGTCGAATATTTCTCATGGAAAATCACTGCGTCGGGCGGCGGCACGTGGAACGGTTCGAGATAAACTTCGGTTTGCGCGATATCGAATTCCTTCGGCACATCGCGCGCAATCGGATGGTCCGGAATCATCGTGGTGACGTGTGAAGGTTTGCCGCCCTCGCGCCAGCCGGTGATTTCGCAGATAGGCAAATAGACCAGCGCGATCGGCTCGTGCGCGGGCCAATTGGTGGCCATCTCGATGCGCGGTGTGATGGGATCGGTGGGCAGCGGATCTTTGTAGGCTTTGGGCAGAATGAATTCCGTGTGCGTGCCGGGCGGGATGACTTTGGCAGCGTCTTCACGCGTGCGCTCGTTCATCGATTCGATGAAGACCTTGGAGGTGAGCGCCGAGTGCAGAATAATCAGCGAAAGGCTGCCATCCTTCACGCGGCCAACGATTTTTTGAACGGCGTCGTCAGGCACGAGTTTGTTTTTCGTGTGCGACCACCAGATGAGCACGTCGCAGTTGCTGATGGTGTCGTCGGA
>DASXHY010000183.1:0-9626 GCA_036488095.1 Verrucomicrobiia bacterium
CTTCTGATTGCCATTGGTTTTTTGAAAATTGGGCGATACAGCGGGCAAGTATCCCTCTCGCTCAATTTCGATGACGTAACCGGGATGACTGGATTTAGCCGGAAGCGACAGGGCGAATTGCCCATCTTTTCCTGTCGTATAAAAATCGTACGGGTAGGCGTGCTGAGGATCCAACTCGCCGACCAACGTCTTAAACGCATCCAGCGGCTGGCCAGTTTCAGCGTCCACCACCGTCCCCGTGATTTGGATGTTGTCCTTCCCCGGTTGCTCGCGAGTCAGCTTGATGACTTGTTCCGAGCCGTCTGCGTGCAGTGTCTGCGCGTAAGCGCGGTTGAATCCTTCCGCCAACACAGAGTAGAGCAATGGCTCCGTGGGAGCGGAATTCCATTCGAACCGGCCGTTCGTGTCCGCGTTGGCCGACCAGCGAATTTTATCGATGCCGCGCCGGGTGGTTTCCACGAACGCATTGGTGACAGGATTGCCTTGCTCGTCGACAATGAACCCGCGCAGAAGCTGGCCGGGGCCGAGTTGAAACTTCAGCGCGTCCACATTGCTGGAAACCTCCAGCGTTTGCACGCCGGGCGCAAATCCATCCGCCTGCACGGCCAGCATCAATTCTCCTGCGGCCATAGCTTTGAACTCAAATGTCCCCGACGTGTCCGAGGTTGTCGAGCGCTCGCCTTCCTCGTTCAGCTTCACTTGACGCACCTTCGCTCCGGCAATCGGATTTCCGCTCGAGTCCGCCACGATCCCTTTCACCGAAAATCCCGGCGGCAAAGTGATCACCAGTTTGTTTGCATCTGCGGCGGCGGGATGAACCGTGATATTTGTTTCTGCGTGTTCCTCGTCCTTGGCCCGCACGGAAATCTGATCGTATTCCTTCGGGATCATGTCGCAGGACCACTGGCCATTGGCATCCGTTGTCACGGTTGTATCCGGGCCGAACTGGATATTTTCGGCCAGTGAAGAGTCATTACCGGGACCATCAAATCCAACCTTTGCGTTCGGCACGGGTTGCCCGGCGCCGTCGACCACGATCCCACCAATGCTGACACCGCGTTCGATTTTCATCGTGTATTCGGAGGGCATCGCTCGTCGCAAGCCGAAAGTCGTCACCATCGGCACGTGGCCGTCCGCGGTGACGAACATATTCAGCGCGCGATACGGCGCCCGCGGCAGGTCCACGCCCAAACGGCCATTGGCGTCAGTAACGGAATGGACGACTTTGCCGCCCCCGTCGTTGAGCATATAGAACAAATACAATTTCGCCGCCGGCAACGGTTCGGCGGTTTCGGCGTCCACCAATTGCAACGCCATTTGCGATGCCGCCACGGTGTTGGTTGGTTTCGCATCAGCAACAACCGAGTCATTCGGTATCGCATTATTTGCGGTCGAGGAAGCTGCCGCAGGAGCCGCTGACTGCGTTGAAATCTTCGGATCCGCTGATTTTGAATCCGGCTGAAAATGTTTCCAGAGGATAATTGCAGAAACCAAAACCATCGCCGAGCCGATGACAAGGGTTTTCATTTTCAACGCCGACAGGAACTTTGCCGCGCTGAAAGCCGCGGCATGGCTGGACGCGGCGCTGGCCATCGCTCCGGCCGCCACGGTCGACGCGAAGGTTGACGACGCGCTGAAAATGGTGCCCGCCACGAGCACCGCGGCGAGTGTGGCTGCGGTGGAATTAATCCCGCGGCGCGAAAGCCGCGTATGCAGTTTTTCGAGCGAGCGTTCGACGCGCATCCGCGCGGCATTCTCGGTAAGGCCGAGCGCCACCCCCACCTCCTTGAGACTTAAACCTTCGAAAAAGCGCAGGACCACCGCCGTGCGATCTTCGTGATCCAATTCGTGCATGACATCGTCGAGCACGGGGCGCACTTGTTGCCACAATTCATCATTCTGATTGGGTCCCAGCAGTTCGTTCATAAGGAAAGTTTCCTGTTCACGGCGTTGACGGCGATGCTCGGACCGGCGGATATTTGCGGTCATCTGGCGCACACACGTATAGAGCCAGCCTGCGAGCGCCGGATGGGAAGAAAGCTTGTCGGCGCGGCGCGCGAGCTTGGTAAACACTTCCTGCGTGATGTCCTCGGCGAGCGCGGCATTCCCATCGGCCTCGCGGAGCGCCGCTGAATGCACCATATTAATGTGCCGCTGCACCAATTCCCGGAAGGCCCGTTCGGAGCCTTGATTGACATATTCCGCCAGTAATTGATTGTCCGTATTCATCTTCTATACAAGTAATGTGCGCCGAAACGGAAAATCGCACGGACAATTATTTCGGAAGTGAACCTTTGCAGTTGAAGGCACATAGACAGAATTGGCGATGGTGCGGCAGCCCTGTTTGTGGAAAATTTTAGTACCTAAGCCACTGCACAACGCTGTACAATATTGTCTTTCACCGTAAAATTACGGAAACCCGGCGGGGTTCCGACCCCATTGTTCCCCGATTCAGATGGTGAACACTTTTCCTAATGACGAGGTTCATATGTATCCACGGGCACTTTTACCAGCCGCCCCGTGAAAATCCGTGGCTGGAATCGGTCGAACTTCAGGATTCGGCCGCGCCCTGGCACGACTGGAACGAACGCATCAGCGTGGAATGCTACGCGCCAAATGCGGCCGCCCGCATTCTCGACGGCGACGGCAAGATCGAAAACATCATCAGCAATTATTCCAAAATCAGTTTCAACTTCGGGCCGACGCTGCTGGCGTGGATGAAGGACAAAATGCCCAAGACGCACGATGCGATTGTGGCGGCGGATAAATTGAGCCGCGAGAGGTTCTCGGGACATGGTTCGGCGATGGCGCAGGTCTACAATCACATGATTCTGCCGCTCGCCAATACGCGCGATAAATATACACAAATTTATTGGGGCATTCGCGATTTTGAATTTCGTTTTGGCCGCAAGCCGGAAGGAATGTGGCTTTCGGAAACAGCCGCCGATACCGACACGCTGGACGCGCTGGCGGAGCAGGGGATTCTTTTCACCGTGCTCTCACCGTTCCAGGCGAGCCGGACGCGCCGCGTAGGAGGCCGCTCCTGGCGGGATGTGAACGGCGCCAAGATCGACCCGGCGCGCCCCTATCGGATTAAACTTCCTTCAGGCCGCAACATCAGCGTCTTTTTCTATGACGGCCCATTGTCGCAGGCGGTGGCGTTCGAAAAGTTGCTCGAAAGCGGTGAACGTTTTGCCAATCGCATCCTTGGCGGGTTCAGCGACAGTCGCGACTGGGAACAATTGGTACATCTCGCGACCGACGGCGAATCCTACGGGCATCATCATCGCCACGGTGAAATGGCGCTCGCGTATGCGCTGGAACATATCGAGAAGAACAACCTGGCGACGCTGACGAATTACGGCGAGTACCTGGAGAAACATCCGCCGCAACAGAATGTTCAAATCCACGAAAAAAGCGCGTGGAGCTGCTCGCACGGGGTGGGCCGTTGGATGACCGATTGCGGCTGCAACAGCGGAGGTCATCCCGGCTGGAAACAGCATTGGCGCGCGCCGCTGCGCGAGGCGCTGGATTGGTTGCGGGATGAAACCGCGCCGAAATATGAGGCGAAGGCGGCGGAGTTTTTGCGCGACCCCTGGGGCGCGCGGAATGAATACATCGGCGTCATCCTGGACCGCACACCGGAAAGCCGGGAAAAGTATTTTGCCGCGCACGCCTAGCGCCCCTTGTACGACGCCGAGAAGATCACGGTGTTCAAGCTCCTGGAATTGCAACGGCACGCGATGCTGATGTACACGAGCTGCGGGTGGTTCTTCGACGAGCTTTCGGGGATTGAAACGGTGCAGGTCATCCAATACGCCGCGCGCGTGATTCAGCTCGCGAAGGAGATTTTCGGCGAGGACCTCGAGTCGGCGTTTCTTGAGCGCCTCGAAAAGGCGAAAAGCAATATTCCGGAGCACGGCGATGGCCGGGCGATTTACCAGAAATTCGTGAAGCCGGCGATGATCGACTGGCCAAGGGCGGCGGCGCATTACGCCATCAGTTCGATGTTTCAGGAATACGGAAAAGCGACGCGGGTGTTCTCATTTACGTTTGAAGACGAGCAGCGGGAATTCCATGTCACGGGCAAGACCAAGCTGGCCATGGGGCGTGTGCGGATCGTTTCGGAAATCACCCAGGAATCGGAGACGTTGTCGTACGGGATTCTCTACATGGGCGAACACAATTTGATCGGCGGCGTTCGCAAGTTTGAATCGCCGGAGGCTTACGAGACGGTGGCGAAGGAGATTGCCGCGGTTTATCAGACGGCAGATTTTCCGCAAATCATTCGGCTGATCGATCAGCACTTTGGTAGCCCGTCGTACACCTTGAAGTCGCTGTTCAAAGACGAGCAACGGCGGATTCTCAACGAAGTCGTGGCGTCCGCTCGCGAGGACCTCGAGGGGCGGTTCAAGCTCATCACCGAGCGTTACGCGCCGTTGATGAAATTCCTGGAGAGCGCCGGCGCGCCGCTGCCCGGCGGATTGCAAACGGCCTGGGACCTCACGCTGCGCGGCGAAATCCGCAATCAATTGGCGAACGGCCACACCGATCTCGAGCGCCTGAAGGCATTGATCGAGGAGGCGCAACCGCGCGGGACCGAAGTGTTGAACGTGGACATCAGTTACGCAGCGAAAAGCCGGATGGAACGGCTGATGCAGAAAATTGCGGACAAACCCGACGACGTGAACGCGGTCAAAGAGATGGAGGAAATTGCGTCGCTGATGGTGCCGTTGCCGATCGGTTTGAACCTCGCGGAAGTGCAGAATACGTACTGGAAGCTGAGGCAGACGGCCCTGCCGGAATTCCAGCGCCGGGCCAACGCCGGGGATGCAGCCGCCCAAAGCTCGCTCAAGGAACTGCTTGCGCTCGGCGAAAAACTCAGTTTTGCTCCGCAAGCGTTGGAGTCGCTCAAAACGTAAGGGGCTGTGCGGAAACTTGCGGGTTTGACTGAGCCTCCTCATGCCGGCTCCCTCGATGAAGAATGAAACGGATACCTTGCGCCACATATCGCCTGCAATTCAATCGCGACTTTACGTTTCAGCGCGCGGGCGAAATTCTGGATTACCTCGGCGACCTCGGCGTCTCGGATGTTTACGCCTCGCCGTTGTTCGAGGCCGGCCCGGAAAGCACCCACGGCTATGACACCTGCTGCTTTGGCAAACTAAATCCGAATCTCGGGAGCGCGGAGGATTTCGAGCGATTCTGCAAGGCTCTGAACGATCGCGGGTTCGGGCTATTGTTCGATCTGGTTCCGAATCACATGAGCGCCACGACGTCGAATGCCTGGTGGCTCGGCGTGTTGCGAAACGGTCCCGACTCGGCTTACGCAAAGTTCTTCGATATTGATTGGCGGCCGAACAATCCCACGCTGCAAGGCAAGGTGCTGTTGCCGGTGCTCGAGGATCATTATGGAACAGTGCTGGAGAGCGGGAAATTGCGCCTGACATTTCAGGACGGGGAATTTTTTATTTCTTATTATGACCGGAACTTTCCGGTAAATCGCGCCACCATGAAAGCCGATGGAATGAATAATTCGGCGGCGCTGTTGAAGGATTTCAATGGCATGCCAGGAAACGCCCGCTCGTTCGACAAGCTCGACGCTTTGATTCAACGGCAGCACTATCGACTCGCCTATTGGAGAATCGCGCCGGAGGAGATCAATTACCGCCGCTTTTTCGATGTCGTGGAAATGGTGGCGATGAAAATGGAGTTGCCGGAGGTTTTTCGCGCCACGCACGAGTTGGTTTTTGATTGGCTGAAAGCCGGAAAGGTCACCGGATTGCGGATTGATCATCCCGACGGGCTATGGGATCCGAAGGAATATCTGCAGCGGCTTCAGGCGAGTGTCGCGGATTCCCAGGAAAAGCCGATTTACATCGTTGTGGAAAAAATTCTTTCCGGCGATGAACAGCTTCCGGCGGATTGGCCGGTGGCGGGTACGACGGGCTATGATTTCCTGAACCGGGTGAATGGACTCTTTGTCGACCGGTTCAACGCGCTGGCCTTCGATGAAATTTATCGCGAATTCACCGACAACAATTCGAGTTTCGCCGAGATTGTTTATAATAGCCGCAGGCGGGTGCTCGACCGGGCTTTCGCGAGCGAACTCAATGCGCTGACGCATCGGTTGCGGGACATCGCCGCGCGCTCACGGAGTTGGAGGGACTTCACTTTTTCGGAATTGCGTCGTGCGTTGGAAGAGATTGCCGCCAGTTTTCCAGTTTATCGGACTTACATTTCCGAGACTTCCACGCAGGTCTCAGCAGAGGACCGCAAAGTGATTCAAAAAGCCGTGAGTGGCGCGCGGGAACGGATAAATGCTCCGGAGCAAACTGCGGTGTTTGAATTTATCGAGAGGGTTTTGCTTTTGGAAATTGTCGGCGAATTGGACGACGCAGGAGCGAAAAGCGCGCGCGAGTTCGCGATGAAATTTCAGCAACTCACCGGTCCGGCGATGGCAAAAGGACTCGAAGACACGGCGTTTTATCAGTTCAACCGATTGGTGTCGTTGAACGAAGTGGGCGGAGAGCCGGAAAAATTCGGTGTGACACCGCCGGAATTTCATGAGGCCAATAGCGCGGCCGCCGAACACTGGCCCCAGACGATGCTGGCCTCCGCGACGCACGACACCAAGCGCGGCGAGGACGTGCGGGCGCGTCTCAATGTGCTTTCGGAAATGCCCTTCGAGTGGCGCGCCGCCGCCTCGCGGTGGTCGCGGCTCAATCGACGTCATAAAACAACCGTGAAGGATGCGTTGGCGCCGGATTCGAACGACGAATATCTGCTTTACCAAACGCTCGTTGGAGCCTGGCCTGTGGGCGGCGCCGAGCAGAACCTGGCCGGGTTCCGAACGCGAGTGGCGGCGTTCATGCTCAAAGCGGTGAAGGAAGCGAAGGTTCACACGAGTTGGACCGAGCCGAACGCGGCGTATGAAAAAGCCGTGCGGGATTTTGTCGAGCGCGTGCTGGATGCCGGCAACGAAATTTTCCTCGACGACTCGCGCAGCTTCGCGCGGAGAATCGCGTTTTTTGGCCGGTTCAATTCGCTCGCGCAGACGTTGCTTAAAATTGCTTCGCCGGGCGTGCCGGATTTTTATCAAGGGACCGAATTGTGGGATTTGAACCTCGTGGATCCCGACAATCGGCGGCCGGTGGATTACGCACTGCGGCAAAAGCTATTGTCCGAAGTGAAAAAGAAATTCGAGACCGCGCAAATAGGCAGTGCCGAGTTTTTTTCCAATCTCCTGAAGGAAGAGGACGCGGGATCGATGAAATTGTTCCTGATCTGGCGCGCGCTGAATTTCCGTCGAACGCAACGCGAGCTTTTTGATAGCGGCGATTATTTGCCGCTGACCGCTTCGGGTGGCCAGCAGGAGCATTTGTGCGCTTTTGCCAGAGCATTGCCGGGCAAAAAAATTATCGTCGTCGTCCCGCGGCTTGTGTTTGGTTTGGCGAGCGGGACAGAAGTGCCGCCGACCGGCGACCGGATTTGGAAAGACACCTTCTTGACGCTGCCGAAGTCGCGCTCCCGGGATTCGTTTCGCAACGTGCTGACGGGTGAAACAGTGGACACGGCGGAATATCACGGAAAGACAGGTCTGGAAGCGGGAAAAGTGTTAAAGAATTTCCCCGTCGCGCTGCTGGAAAAAATAAATTGAGGAAAGCGCGGTTTTTTGCGCCCGCCTCAGGCGCAGCAATCCGCCAATCCCCTTGCTCCCATTTTGCAATGGGATAGGATTTCGCGGTGACCGATCTGCCGGAGCAAATTCAGCAATCCATCCGCGCGCGCGAACTTTTTCGGCGCGGCCAAAAAATTCTGGTCGCCGTATCCGGCGGCGTCGATTCCATGGTTCTACTCCATGTCCTGCACGAACTTTCTCAAAAAAATAAATGGGAGATTGCCGTCGCGCATCTCAATCACCAACTCCGCGGCCGCAGCAGCGACGCCGATGAACGCCTCGTCGCTCGCACCGCGAAAAAGTTGGGCGTGCCGATAATTACGGGATGCGTCGATGTCAAAAGCCTCGCCCGAACTGGCCGTCTCTCGCTCGAAATGGCTGCGCGCAAGGCGCGTCACGAATTTCTCGCCCAAACCGCCCGGCAATTGAACATTTCCCACATCGCGCTGGCTCATCACGCGGACGACCAGGTCGAGCTGTTTTTTTTGCGATTGTTGCGTGGCAGCGGCGGCGAAGGGCTGTCGGGCATGAAATGGCGCAGCCCGTCGCCCGCGAATCCAAAGGTTCAGTTGACGCGTCCCTTGCTCGAACAAACGAAAGAGTCATTGCGCGATTACGCAGCGTCGAAAAAAATTCCGTTCCGCGAAGACGCGAGCAATGAGTGGCTGGACATTCAGCGCAATCTCATCCGCCGCGGATTATTGCCGCTGCTGCGGCGCAAATATCAACCCGCGCTCCCGCGAACCATCCTGCGCCTCATGGAAATTCTTCAGGCGGAATCCGAACTTATCGGTGATCTCGCCGAAGATTGGCTTGGTCGTGGCACGGGCGTCTCGCCCGTGCGTCTCAGATTTGCGAAAATTGCGTTCCAAAAACTTCCGCTCGCCCTCCAACGCCGCTGCATCCAATCGCAATTAATAAGTCACGGAATCCCCGCCGACTTCGCCCTCATCGAACGCATGCGAACCTCGCCCGGAAAACCATTCACGATTGTCCCGCAAGTCGCCGTCGTCTGTAACGCGAATGGACAATTGCATTTCCGCAATTCGCCGATTATCTCCTCAAATACCGCCGAACTCAAAATCGACCTGGCAGGCAGGGCAGGGGAAGCGCTTTTCGCTGGCTCGAAAATTTCATGGGCAATTCAGCCCCTGAAAATCTCCTATCGTCCTCCTCCTCGTTCTCGTCCTCGCAAAGAGCTGTTCGACGCCGATAAAATCGGCCCCCGCATTGTCCTTCGGCATTGGCGGCCGGGCGACCGTTTTCAGCCCATTGGCATGAAACGACCGGTGAAATTGCAGGATTTCTTCGTAAATCAAAAGGTCCCGCGCGCCCGGCGGCATGAATTAATTGTGGCCACCACCGCCCAAAATGAGGTATTTTGGGTTGAAGGCCTGCGCATTTCGGAACAGTTTAAGCTTACATCAAACACCACGCGTCGGCTAACATGGCGATGGCTACACGGGTGAAACACGCGGTTGCGGGTTTCTGCCCATCATGTTAGGTTGGCGCAGCTTAATAAAATGTCAGACGAAAATAAAATTAATAACGACGACAAGGACCGGAAGAACGGCGAATTTCGCGTTCCACCGAAAACCTGGCTCGTGTGGATTGTCATCATCGGCGGAATCCTCGCGCTTGTTCTTTTCCGCAACCAAATGACCCCGCAGGTCGACCCCATTAAACCGGCGGAGTTTTTGGCCAAGGTGGATGCCGGTCTGGTTGATTCAGCCACGGTCAATCCAAATCCTCAGTCATCCATTTACGACATCGTCGGGAAATTCAAACCCGCGCCGGATGTAAAGGGCGGTGCGCTCACTCCGTTTCACGTAAAAATGCTGTTGACCGATAGCATGGTGGATAAATTGTCCAAACTCCCCGGCGTCGAAGTCAAAGAGCCGAACACCGTGCTGTTGAGCGTCATGATGACGTTGCTGCCCATCCT
>DASXHY010000209.1:0-4371 GCA_036488095.1 Verrucomicrobiia bacterium
CGTCGATCCAGCCTGGGAAAAAGCTCCGCCGGCGTACAAATCGTTTCCATTGAAAGTGAGCGAACTCACTCCGAAACCACTGATTCCGCCTCCGACTGCCGACCAGGTTGAGCCATTCCAGACCGCGACGTTGGTGACCAACTGCGGACCGGAATTCGTAAATGTTCCCGCGGCGTACACCTGGCCGTTTTTGACGGCTGTCGCCCGCACACTGGAACCGGATACCGATCCCAATCCGTTGCCAAGCGCGTTCCAGGAGCTCCCGTCCCAATAAGCAATATTGGTTGCAATCGCTCCGCCCGCGGCAGGGTTGGTAAAAATACCGGACGCGTACAGATTGGCGCCGTCAACCGTCAAACAGGTTATCGTGCCCTTGAAATTATTGACGGTGGTCCAATTGACGCCATCCCATTTGGCCAGACCGCCCGCGGTAATTCCATTCACATTTGTAAAATTGCCCGCGGCGTAGAGCGTGTCCCCGATAAACGCGAGATCATACACGATCACAGTGCTCGGCCCGATAAACTGCGCCTCGGGCGACCATTGCCAGCCATCCCAGACGATAAGCGCAACATTGGTCGTCGTGCTGCCGGCTCCACTGGTGTAAATCCGGCCATTATGCACCGCGATGGAATCAGTGACCTGGCCCGGGCCCGGCCAGCCAAATTGATTGTCCCAATGCTCGTCGCCTGAAATTGCCCGCGACGAAACTGAAGTCATCAAAAGCAAGGCGGCGGCCACAGTCCTCATGGCAAAAAACAAGAAGGTTTTCATTGGCTCTCCTGGTTGGGGTAACGGGATGAAACTCTGCCAACAACGAAAACAAAATCAATCCAAAATAAGCATGTTTCCGCTGTTCCACCTGATTGCTCCGCGACTATTTAATTGACGGCCAATTCTTCGACCTGTCATGCCGGCTGTTTTTACTTGGGATCTCTGCAAGAAAACGGCATCGGGCTCACCGCAACTTCCCCCCGCATTTTACGTTTAAAGGATATTGAGCTAAGCTCGACCATGAGCCTCGAATCTCTGATTGCCGCCGCCCAACAACAAGGCGCAAGCGATCTGCACCTCGAAGCCGGCCTTCCCCCGGCCTTGCGGATTCGCGGCTCCTTGCGCACCGCCGGCGAGCCCATTGCGCCGCAAACCCTGTCCACCTTCGCGCACGAAATCCTGGGCGACCAATGGCCGCACTTTCTCGAACGCCGCTCCGCCGACTTCTCCAAAACCATTTCCGGCGTCCGTTGCCGGATAAACATTCTCCAGACCGCGCGCGGCATCGGCTTCGCCATCCGCCTCCTCGCCGCCTTTCAAGCCACCATTGAAACGCTCAATCTCCATCCCGATTTCAAAAAATTTGTCGCGCACCCGCACGGCTTGATTCTCATCAGCGGCCCGACCGGCTCCGGCAAATCGTCGACCTTGGCTGCCTTGATTCAGGAAATCAACCTGGCCGACACGCGCCACATCGTCACCATCGAAAGCCCCATCGAATACACATTCCGCCCGCGCCACTCCTACATTCGCCAGCGCGAAGTCGGCCGCGATACACCGAGCTTCGAACAAGCGCTGCTCGATGCCTTGCGCGAAGATCCGGACGTGCTCATGGTCGGCGAAATGCGCGAGCCGGAAACCATGCGCCTCACCTTGAACGCCTCCGAGACCGGCCACCTCGTTCTGGCGACTGTTCATTCCTCCACCTGCGCCGAGGCGCTCCAACGCATTGCTTCCGCCTTCCCGGCGGAAATCCAGGCCAGCGTCTGCGCGCAACTGGCCGATTGCCTCGTCGCCGTCATCTCGCAACGCCTCATCTTCCGCTCCGACCTGAACATGCGCGTTCCCGAGTGCGAAGTGCTCGTGGCTAACAACCCCATAAAAAATTTCATTCGCAACCGTGAGTTTTTCAAAATCGCCTCCACGCTGGAAACCGGCGCCGACCACGGCATGTGGTCATTTCAACGCTATCGTTCCTGGCTGCAAAACCGAAAAAAGTGGCACACGCCCAACGATCCCGCCGAACCTCTCGCCAGCGAACCAACCGGAGAAGCCGCGCACCTGCCTCCCACCCCCGCACAATCAAAACCCGCGCACACCGCCAAGCCCCAAAAGCCGACATCCCAAACCGGCGCCCGCATCGAAATCGAACCCGAAGAAGGCGACTGGGGCAAAATATTGAAAAAAGAAGAATAGGTGGGGCGAGCGTCCCCGCAAGCCGGCTTGCCAATTCTCCCGCTTGTCATCTCCGTCATTTCTGACAAAACTATTCGTCCGATGAAAACGAAGTTGTCCGCACCACGCAACACGCACCACGCAACACGTGATCCCTTGCGCCCCCATTCCAGCGCACTCGTCGACGGCCCCGAACGCGCCGCCGCGCGCGCCATGCTCTATCCCGTTGGCTTCACAACCGAAGATTTTTCCAAGCCCATCATCGGCATCGCCTCCACCTGGAGCAACGTCACCCCGTGCAACATGCACATCGACAAACTCGCCCTCCAGGCCGAAAAAGGCGCGAACGAAAACGGCGGCAAAGCAATTATTTTCAACACCATCACCGTTTCCGACGGCATCTCGATGGGCAGCGAAGGCATGAAATACTCCCTCGTCTCGCGCGAAGTCATCGCCGACTCCATCGAAACCGTCGTCGGCTGCGCAGGTATGGACGGTTACGTTGCCATTGGCGGGTGCGACAAAAACATGCCCGGCGCACTGATCGCCATCGCGCGCATGAACCGCCCGGCCGTGTTTGTTTACGGCGGCACGATTCTGCCCGGCTGCATCACCGGCGATACCCGCAAGCTCGACGTCGTCTCCGTTTTCGAAGCCATCGGCGCGCACGCCAATCATAAAATTTCCGACCAGGAATTTCAGGCCGTCGAACAATGCGCCATTCCCGGTCCCGGCTCGTGCGGCGGCATGTACACCGCCAACACCATGGCCAGCGCCATCGAAGCGCTCGGCATGAGCTTGCCGAACAGCTCCGCGCAAAACGCCATTTCGCCCGCCAAACTGGACGATTCCCACCGCGCCGGCGCGTGCGTCGTGGACATGCTCCGCAAAGGCATCAAGCCCCGGGATATTCTCACCAAAAAAGCGTTCGAGAACGCCATCACCGTCGTCATCGCGCTCGGCGGCTCAACCAACGCCGTCTTGCACCTGCTCGCCATCGCGCACGCCGCCAATGTCAAACTCTCGCTCGATGACTTCACGCGCATTGGCAAGCGCGTGCCCGTGCTCGCGGACCTCAAACCCAGCGGTAAACATCTCATGTCCGAAGTCGTCGCCATCGGCGGCATTCGTCCGCTCATGATGATGTTGCTCAATCGCGGATTATTGCACGGCGACGCCCTCACCGTCACCGGCCAGACCATGGCCCAAACCCTCGAAGGCGTGAAGCCGTATCCACCCGGCCAAACCATCATCCAACCGTTCGACAAGCCCATCAAAAAAGACAGCCACCTGGTCATCCTGCGCGGCAATCTCGCGCCCGAAGGCGCCGTGGCGAAAATTTCCGGCAAGGAAGGCCTGCACTTCAGCGGAAAAGCCATCGTGTTTGAAGGCGAAGAAAAAGCGCTCGCCGCCATTCTCAACGGCACCGTGAAAAGCGGCCACGTCATCGTCATCCGCAGCGAAGGCCCAAAAGGCGGACCCGGAATGCGCGAAATGCTTTCGCCCACCTCTGCCATCATGGGCAAAGGTCTCGGCAAAGAAGTCGCCCTCATCACCGACGGTCGGTTCAGCGGCGGCAGCCACGGTTTCGTCGTCGGCCACGTCACCCCCGAAGCATATCTCGGTGGCCCGATCGCCCTCGTAAAAAACGGCGATGCCATCACGATCGACGCCGAGAAGCGCGAACTGCGCCTCGAAATCTCCGCCACCGAATTAAAAAAACGCCAGCGCGCCTGGAAAAAACCCGCGCCCCGTTACACCCGCGGCGTTCTCGCCAAATACGCCGCTCACGTGACCAGCGCGTCCCTCGGCGCCGTGACCGATGCCGCGTTGGAGTTATGAAGCGCGGAGAATAAAAAAGTTTTCATATTCAACGCGCTCTGCTGGTGCGAGCGCGTTGATTTTTTTGGCGCGTCTCGGACAACTTTCTTGACATCGCGTCAGCGATTTGCTCTACTACCATACGCGCACCAACGTGGTGCCACTCGTCAGCGAGTGTTGGGCTTCAGCACTCATCTCGGGTTCATAGGGAAAACAAAAAAAGGAAGTAGTATGAAAATGGGAAAACATGGAACGGCCTTCTACGGGCTTGCATCGGGATTGCTGCTCTTCGCAATCGGAACTCTCACACCAAATCCAACACAGGCGGAAATTGTTTCCGTCAGTGGCGGGACCACGGTCATATCACCGCCACCATCAGTA
>DASXHY010000219.1:0-4716 GCA_036488095.1 Verrucomicrobiia bacterium
ATCGATGCGCCGGAAATCGCGTTTCAAAACCGTTCGCGCCAATTCAGCAAAAGCGCCCGCCAACTCCACGCCGGTTGGCCCGCCGCCCACAATCACAATGGTCAAAAGTTTGTCCCGCTGCGCCCCTTCGCTCTCATTCTCAGCTTTCTCGAACGACAAAAGAACGTGGCTGCGAATGCGCAGGGCGTCATCGATCGTTTTGAGCCCGGGCGCGAATTGCTCCCACTCGGGATGGCCGAAGTAAGTGGTGCAACTGCCCAGCGCAAGCACCAGGTAGTCATAGTCGAGCGTGTTTTCTTCAAGCAAGACCTTCTTGTTTGCGAGGTCGAAATCCACGACTTTGTCCAGCAGCACGGTGATGTCCGGCCGATCGGAAAGAATCGCGCGCACCGGCTGCGCGATTTCGGGCGCGGAAAGCCCGGCCGTCGCGACCTGGTACAGCAGCGGTTGAAACAAATGATGGTTCGTGCGGTCGACAATGGTGATGCGCGCGTTGGGCCGGCGAAAATGTTTGCAGAATTCCAGGCCGCCAAAGCCCGCGCCCAGCACGACCACATGAAAATCTTTGTTCTCCGCCATGCCACAATTTGAATGAAGCGGCAAAAAAAGCAAACGAGTGAAATGGAGTCCACGCTGGAGTTCAAGCTTCAGCTTGCAAGGGGCACACGCTGAAGCGTGAACTCCAACGCCTGCGCCTTCGCGTCACTGCGGCGGCCGAAACGCAATTGCGCGCCGGTCATCCGTGGGTTTATGGCGACAGCATCCGCGAACAAAATCGCGACGGCGCCATCGGCGAGCTGGCCGTTATTTACGATCGCAAGGACACGTTCCTCGCCGTGGGATTGTTCGATCCGGGTTCGCCGATTCGCGTGCGCATTCTGCACGCAGGCAAGCCACAAACAATCGACAACGCATGGTGGGCGGCAAGATTGGCCCAGGCCGTCGAGCGCCGGCGCGGGCTTTTCGATGAGCACACCAACGGCTATCGCGTGATCAATGGCGAGAGCGACGGCTGGCCCGGCCTGGTGCTCGACCGCTATGATGAAACATTCGCGCTCAAGCTCTACACCGCCGCGTGGCTGCCGAGGTTCGAGGAAATTTCAAACTTGATCCGCGCGCAATTGAAACCAAAGCGCCTCGTATTGCGCCTCAGCCGGAATATCCAGGCCGCCGCGCGCGAAAAGATTTCCGCGGAAGACGGGCAGGTTTTGTTTGGAGACAGGACCAGTCCTGTTTTTTTGGAGAGCGGCATCCGCCTTGAAGCGGATGTTTATCACGGGCAAAAAACCGGGTTCTTCCTGGACCAACGCGAAAACCGGCGCGCAGTGGAATCGCTGGCGGGCGGGCGGAATGTGCTGAATGCATTCAGCTTCTCGGGCGGTTTTTCGCTTTACGCGGCGCGCGGCGGCGCGACCTCCGTCACCGACCTCGACATCAGTGCGCACGCGCTGGCAAGCGCGCAGCGAAATTTTGCGTTGAACCAATCCAACGCAACCATCGCACGCTGCCGTCACGAACTGGCGCAGGCGGACACCTTCGATTGGCTGGCCGCAAATGGATCGCGGCAGTTTGATTTAATCATCCTGGATCCGCCGTCGTTTGCGAAACGCGAAGCCGAGCGCGCCGGCGCGATTCGCGCCTATGAAAAGCTCGCCGGCCTCGGCATTCAACATCTCACACGCGGCAGCATCCTGGTGGCGTGTTCCTGCTCGGCGCATGTTACCGCGGAAGAATTCTTTGATGCCGTGCGGCGAAGCGCGGGAAAATCAGCGCGCGCATTTCAGGAAATTCAGACCACCCGTCACGCGCCCGACCATCCGGCCACTTTCAAAGAAGCCGAATATTTGAAAGCCATCTATCTTCGTTTTTAGAGCGTTTGAAAAAATGTAGTAGCCATTTCGGAGCGAGGATTTTTGGGCTTTGGCGAGGCTTTGGCGAAGGAGCAGGTTTGAAAACCCTGCAACTGAGCCGAAACGAAGCCAAAGCCCAAAAAGACCGCTCCTTCATTCAACCACTTCCGAATGGCTACAACATTTTTGAAAATGCTCTAGTAACGAACCCGCTACGCCCTCTCGATTTTGCCCGAGCTTACTTCCCGGCGCACACGGTCGAACAAGAGCACTATCGAGTGCAGCAGGAGAAACCGCATGCCGGTGTTCCACGCGAAAACTCCAATGTGCGCAAACGACGTGTCAATTTTTCCTAACACGGCCGGTCCGATGCCGGCGGCAATTAATGCCGCAAAACTTCCCCAGCGCCAATTGATCGTCAACGCCAGGAAAGCGCAGAGAACCATATAGAACGGTAAAAAAGTTAGGTGCGGATTCAAGGCATCCAACGTTCCCAGCAGCGCCAGGAGCAGATACGAAACCAGGATCGTGACCCAATGTGTTGTGACCTGTTTGCCAAAGGACGGTTCCGGCTCGGATTGCCCTTGCTCCCCCGCAAAAAACCAACCGGTCGTTCCACGATACGTTCGCAACCACGACAACGGCAGAAATTCGAAAAGGGCACGCTTGGCGCCATCGAATGCACACAACAGGTTGCCGGCGATTTGATGATAGCCCCGTTCCACAAAAGAAGGTTCACCCGCGTCGACCGTTAATTTCGCCCCGGTAAATCGGGCGCCATCCATACGGGCCCACCGATTGCGGAAGCGTTCCAGTTTCCGGGCAGTGTCTGCATCCACCACTTCTTCTGGAATTTGCCGCCGCTGAATGACACCACCGCGCAGATGATCGTGCTGGGCCGCCTGATACACAGCAGACAAATCCGCCTCGCTGAGGGCGAGCATCCGTGGATCGAACGGCACGTTCAGAAATTCGCAGATTTCCCGGCAAACTTCCGATGTCTTATCGATCAGGTCGCCGTAGGTCACGTGATGGACCCGCGCTCCCGCTTTTTCCAACGCCATGGCCTGCTTGTGCATCTGCTCCTGATACATGATCAGACGGCTCAACATCCCGGGTCGGCGGAAAAAACGAGTTGTTCGCCCCGCGAGCAGCACGCTGCGGTAAATCTCCACCGGATCACGCCAGATTAAAATGAAAGGGCTTCCCGGATTCCGTTGCGCCAGTTGTAGCAGGCGCGAACAATAGAACGGCGATTTCTCGCCCCACAACACGGCCCCCTTGCCATCCCCAAACACTTTATACAAATCCTCGGGCGTGCGCACACCTTCCAGCCCGTGCAGACTTTTGCCGAAAGTCAACCGGTGGCGGGAAAGCGCCTGGTTGTAAAACTCCAGCCGTTCCAGCCAATTGCCTTTAAAGCGCGCGCCGGATAGCAAATCCGGAAAATTCCACGCATCGCATTCGTACATGAAAGCCATGTTCGGATGCTGGTTCAGAAGAGAGTACAACAGCGAAGTGCCCGACCGCAAAACACCGACGACAAAAACAGGATTTCCGGTGCTTGTTCCCGTTCCCGTGCTTCCCAATTGGACCGGCCCTTCCGAAATTTTCATGTCATGACATTTTTCCGCGAGACTCGCCTGCTTGCAATCAAAGAAATTAAAATCAAAATGACCATTTTTCGCAATATTGATGAACAAAAAGACGCAAAAATTAGCAATCTATCTGCCCGTCTGGAACAAGCAGGAGGTGTTCCAAAATCCAATCTCTCCATACTTTCCCAGGCTGGTTGGTAGGGACGCGTTGGCGCGCGTCCCCATATTCCGTCACGCGCGCATAGCGCGGGACGAAAAAGATGCCCGCAACTTTATCGAATCCTATAGCAGACTGTTCACCGCAATCCCCAGCACACTCAGCGGCCCCTGGTCTTCCAGCCCCTCGGTGGCCTTGTCCAGCTTTTGCAAGGTCAGCTTCGCATTCTTGTAGAACTCCTGGTCGTTAACGAGCTTGCCGACCGAACCCTGGCCCTGATTAATCTTCTGCAGGATTTCCTTGAGGTTCGTCATCGAGGCCGTGGTCTCATTATAAAGTTTGTCATCCTTGATCAGCTTGCCGGCCGTGCCCTGCCCCGCGTTCACCTGGGCGATAATACTCCGCGCATCCGTCACGGTCGCGCGGGCATCAATAAGCGTCGCCTGCAGATTGGAAACCGTGTCGAGCGCCGAACTATAAAGCGCGTCATCATAAATCAATTTGCCAACCGTTCCCTGCCCTTGCGCGACCTGGTGGCTCACCGAATTGATGTTCGAAATCGTGGCCGTGAGCGGGGCGCGGTTGTCCTTCATGAAATCCACAAAAGGGCCGAGCAATTCGTCGATCTTCAACCCGGAAAAACTCTTGGTCAGGTTTTGCACTCCGGAGGCGACGTTATCGATCTTCTCCATCACGACGCTGAGGTCCGGCTGTTCCTTGCTCTGCAGTATCGCCCCGTCCTTAGCGAGCGGGGCGGTCGGCGTGCCGAAATCCAGCGACACAAAATTCTGCCCCATCAAACCCGTAAATTTCACCGTCGCGATGCTGTCCGTCCTCACCTCGACATTGCGCTTCATTTTCAACGTCACCCGCGCCTTTTCGCCCTCAAGCTGTATTTTCTCCACGCGCCCCTCTTCCACGCCGGCCATTTTGACGCGGTCGCCCACCTTGAGCTCCTGGACATTGTCGAACATCGCGTACAACCGGTAGCCGCGCATGAAATGCTCCGGCCCGCCGAGCATCTCGATGATGACGAAAGCCGCGCCCACGGCGAGGGCTGCGAACATTCCCAACTTGCTTTCAAGTGAGTTCTTCATAAATCAACTTTTTT
>DASXHY010000228.1:0-3639 GCA_036488095.1 Verrucomicrobiia bacterium
GAGCGTGGCGACGAGCACGGGCGCACTCAGGTTTTCGGCGAGGTCACCGGTCGCGATGCCAACATCCCAACCGCGCGCGCGCCATTCGGCGAGTTTATCATTGGCCAGGGCGCGCGTGGGCACCGTGTAAATGGCCTGCCCGCGATTCTTCCCCTGGTTCGACCACAATTCAAAAATCAGCGTTTTGCCTGCTCCCGTCGGCGCGTGGACCACGACATCCTTCCCCTCACGCAAGGCCGCGACGGCTTGTTGCTGCCACAAGTCGGGAACGGCGACCTGGTTGAGCGCGGGAAGTTCAGCGAATTGTGAGGCCGGCATAGTCACGCACAAAAGATAATCGAATTTGTTTAAACAGAAACTTGAAATATGTTGTCAGATAGTTGGGAAGCGTCGCATCAGTAACGGTTCATAGTTCCTTTTTCAACCACTACGGAATTGTGGAGAGAAAAAGAATGTCTTCGCGGATCAAGCCTTATGGAGTCGCCGTTTTAGCCACCAGCCTCGCATGGCTGGTGGACATTCTGCTTCAGGAAAAGTTCACCGAAAGCTCCGGCGGCCTCTACGTCGCTGCGGCATTGGTCGCCACGTGGTGCGGGGGGCTTGGACCGGGTCTGGTGGCGATCTGCATGACTGTTGCCGTCAACTTGATTTTCTTTGACCATCCATATCTTTCCATGGCCGTTGGCGTGCACGGGTTTGAGCGGCTGATTCTGTTCTCGGGAGTCGCGCTGGTGGTCACCGCGCTGGCCGACCGGGTTCGGCGCAATCAGAAGCAATTGAGCGACCTGAATGCCGAATTGGAAGAAAAGGTCGGAAAACGAACCGCCGCCTTGAATGAATCCAACCAGCAATTGCAGGCATTTTGTTATACGCTGGCCCACGATCTGAGGGCGCCCATGCGGGCAATCCAGGGATTCGCCGACATCCTCGTCTCGCAGCATGGCGCGGAACTGGATGCCGACGCCCGGATCGGTTTGGAGCGCATTCGCAATTCGGCGGAGCGAATGGGCCGGTTGATTCTCGATTTGCTCGCCTACACGGATCTTGGCCGGGCGGATTTTCAGCGGCAACCCGTGGATTTGGAGGCGGTCTGCCGGGAAGTTCGGCGCATGTTTGCGGACGAAATCAAGCGAACCGGCGCGGAAGTCTCGATGGAACTTTCCGCCAAATACGTCCTTGCCGACCGCGTAGGTGTCGAGCGCGTCATGGTGAATTTAATAGCCAATGCGCTGAAATTCTCCCTGCCGGGCCGCTCCCCGCGCATTCACGTTTCGTCAGAAGGAAAACCGCCCAACGTCCGAATCTCGGTCACGGACAACGGCATTGGAATCGACCCAAGGTATCGGGAGCGGATTTTTGGCGTGTTCGAGCGGTTGGCGCCCGGAGGCAGTCCCGGGGGCACCGGCATTGGGCTCGCGATCGTCAAACGAAGCGTCGAGAAAATGGGCGGCTCAGTCGGAGTGGATTCAACCCCCGGCAAAGGAAGTTCCTTTTGGTTTGAGTTGGCCGAGGCGGCGCGAAAAGAGCCGGCGCGCGAGATGGAATTGAGCGCGCTTGACCGTCTCTCGGAACGCCGGTCTCCGACCCAGCGCGTTTCGGGAACGATTTGACGCTTGCCGGCGAGACGCCGGCGCTCCCGGCAACCATGAACGGGTTTGACTCGGGGCCAAGCGAACTTTAGATTGCTCTACGAATGTTAGCTGCTGAATCCAAAGTGGTGTCAGCGCCTGCGACCAACCGGCTCAATTCCGAAGCGGCTATTTCCTGGAAGCAGATTGTTGAACCTGTCGAACCGTTCCTGGACGCGGTGCATGCGCGCCTCGCCAAACAAGTGAACGAGTTCGACGCTGCCCTGACGCCGTACGCGGAATACGCGTTGAACGGCAACGGAAAGCATTTGCGACCCGCCCTGGTGGCGCTTTCCGCCAATTCCCTCGGCGGCACGAATGATTCCCACGTCACCGTGGCGGTCATTATCGAGATGGTCCACCTGGCGACGCTCGTGCATGACGACGTGATGGACGAGGCGGAAATTCGCCGCGCGCGCCCGACCTTGGCCGCGAATTGGGGCAATGAAATCGCCGTGCTCTTCGGCGACTGTCTCTTCGCTCAGGCTTTGAAACTGGCCGCCAGCTTTCCCACTCCCGAAATCTGCCGCTCCGTGGCGATGGCGACCAACACGGTTTGCTCGGGGGAAATTCTCCAGACCCAGCAACGGCGGAATTTCCAGTTCTCGCGCGACGATTATTTTCGCGTTCTGGAGATGAAAACGGCGGAACTGTTTGCCCTTTCCTGCGAATTGGCCGCTCTTCTCAGCGGAGCAACACCCGCGCAACGAGCCGCATTGCGGCAGTTCGGCCTGGCGTTCGGAACGGCCTACCAGGTTTGGGATGATTGCGTGGATTTATTTGGGTCAGAAGCGGCTGCCGGAAAGTCACTTGGAACCGACCTAACCAAAGGAAAATTGACCTTGCCCGTCCTGTTGTTGTGGGAACGGGCCAACGGGACTGACCGGGCGCGATTGGAAGCGCTGGTGCAGAATTGCCGGAACGGAGCTTTGAGCGAAGTGGGCGAGTTGTTGTCGAAATACCAAACGCTCGCGCCGTCGCTCAAAAGCGTTCATCATTATCTGGAGACAGCGCGGCAGGCGCTGAGCGAGTTGCCGGAATCACGCGGACGCACAAGTCTGCTCGGCGTGACAGAATATCTCGCAGCCCAGACTGACGCCTTGGGGACCCATGCGTGAAGCTGCCATGATTATGACCGAACCCATTTCCGGCAAGCCCGGCGACGCGCTGAAGAGACCGGAAAAAGAACAGGCTGAACCCGCCCCGGTTCAAGTCGAGGAAGGGGAATTGGTCAAGCGGGCGCGCAAGGGCGACCTCGCGGCTTACGACCAGTTGGTGCAGCGCTACCAGGAGCGAATTTACGCGACCGTTTACCACATGACTTCGAATCACGAGGACGCCAACGATCTCGCCCAGGAAGCGTTCATCAAGGGATTCCAAGCGTTAAAATCGTTCAAGGGCGGTTCGAGCTTTTACACGTGGGTTTATCGGATTGCGGTCAATAAAACCATTAATTTCCTCAAGCAACGCAAGAACCGTTCGCAGATGAGCCTCAATGACTTGGACTTCAACGCCGAGCACGATCCTGACCTGGTGGCGCTGATTTCCGACAAAACTCCGAGGAGAGAAGCAGGTTTGACGGAATTGCAGGAAAAATTGAACGAGGCCATGCAAAAGCTGTCTGAACCTCATAGATTAGTTGTTACATTGCATGATGTGCAGGGTATGTCACATGAAGAGATTGCGCAGGTCATGGGTTGCAACATCGGGACCGTCCGGTCACGGCTGTTCTACGCGCGGCAACAGTTACAAGGTTTTCTGTCGGATTATTTGAAATAGCTATGAACCCAGATTCTGAAAATTTTGATTCATTGCAGCGGTTGCTGGCGCTCAAACGCCATGAAATACCGCCCCCGGGTTATTTTGACCGCTTTTCGCGCGACGTCATGGCGCGCATCAAGGCCGGGGAAAACGGCGGCGCAATCGGCTTTGAACTTTCCTGGTTCCAGCGGCTGTTGTCGATTTTCGACGTGAAACCTCTCTTTGCCGGGGCATTCGGCACGGCGGTTTG
>DASXHY010000259.1:0-8100 GCA_036488095.1 Verrucomicrobiia bacterium
GATGACGGTCAGCGTGAAGCCGGCGAGCAGGAGCAGTTGAAACGACCAGCGTTGCCAAAAAAACGGCTGGACGGCGAAATTGATTTTCGCGCCGATGTCATTCCAGACGCCGGAGTTGTTGCAGGCAATCACGTGGAACACGTAATGACCGGAGCTTAAATGGTTGTAGGAGGCCTTTCGGTCGGTGCCGGCCTCGGTCCATTGGTCTTCTAGCCCCTCGAGCCGGTAGCGGAAATTCACATTTTCCGGCGCCAGAAAACTCAAGGCGGTGAAATCGATTTCGAGCCGGCGATAATGTGCCGGGATCTGCAGTGTGCCATGGGTTTGGTGCAGGTCGGTCAGTCCGCGCAGTTCGGGATCGCGCAGGGGAGATTTGCTGTCGTAAACCGCGACTGGTTCGCCATCCACCGTTACACGTTCGACCAGCACCGGCGGCGGTTCCGGGTTGTCGTGGATGTTTTCCGTGTGGACCACCGCGAGGCCGGTGCGCATCGACATCCAAATGCGTCCGTCCTGGCTGCGCATGGCGGATGGAATGGTGTCGTAAGTGGGTTGCAAACTTGGCAATCCTTCGGCCAAACCATAAACAACCGACCGCAGCCGGGATTTATGGCCGTTCGCGAGGTCGTCCGCGACGCGGTTCAATTCCCTCAGGGAAACTTGAAAAATGCCGCCGTTGCCGGCGAGCCACAGGCGATCCATTTTGTCCGCCGCGATCTGGGAGATAAAATTATCGTGCAGTCCCTGCTTGATGGTGATGCGCGTGTATTTGCCCGCTTTGTACCGTCCGAGGCCCGCGCCGGCATAGCCTAGCCACAACGCGCCGTCCGTCGTGGCATAGAGGCAATGAATGGAGGTCAGGCCGCCTTGCACGCGTTCGGTTTCGTCGGTGATGACGCCATCGCGAATTGAGAACAGGCGGCCTTCGGACGAAGCGCCCCACATCGTCCCGAAACTGTCCTCGGCGAGGGAGCGAAGATAGCGCGTGCCGGTGGGCAGATCGATGGTGAGAAATTCCCCGTTTCGGAAACGTTGCAGGTGGTTGGCGAACATGAGCCAGAGATCTCCGGCGGAGGTGACAAGCAGACCCTAGACGCGGTCGTTCGATAATCCGTCGCGCGGGCGCCAGTTGGTGTATTGGCCATTTTGAAAGCGTAACAAGCCGTGGTCACTGGTCCCGATCCAGACCGTTCCTCCGGCATCGCTGGCCACGCAAGCCGGAGTGCCGCCCGGCCAGTTGGTTGCCTGCGAGACGATGGGCCAATGAGCGCCGTCGTTTCGCGCCAGAAGGCCATTTTGCGTGGCGACCCAGATGGCGCCGGAGGAATCCTGGCAAACCGAGCGGATCGATTCAAACGGAAGCCCCTGGTCCGTTCCCAACAATTCCACGGCGCGCCGGCGAAGCCGGTCCAATCCGCCGCCATAGGTTCCCACCCAGATATTTCCCTCGCGGCCTTCAAAAATGCACTCAATCTCGCGATGTGATGACGGCATGGCTTCGACTCCGGCATCGTCGCGCCGGAACAAACCGTCCGCCAGCGTGCCGATCCACACCGCGCCGGTATGATCTTCGAGCAGCGCGGAAACGGAAATGCCCTCCGGCAATTCACCGGCCGTTTCGACGTCGCCGCCTTCGCGAAACCTCCAGATTTTGGATGCGGAGGCAATCCAAAGCCCGCCAGTTTTCGCGGCGACCATACGCACGAAGCCGGATTGGGGGAAATCTTTTATCGCTTGGAATTTTCCTTTGCGGAAGACGCTCAAGTGCCCGCCTTTGGCCAGCCATATTTCGCCCTTGGAATCCGCCGCGATCCAGCCTTGGCCGCCGCGAATGCCTTCGGCCTCGCCGAACATCGTCACGTGTCCGTCTTTGATGTAGCCTAAATTCCGCCGGGTGCCGTAACCCATCCAAATCGCGCCTTCGCCGTCTTCGACGAACACCTGCGCTTGCGAGTCGGGCAATCCGTCGCTGGTGGTCAGTGCCTTTGCCGCAGTGAATCCGGCGCGGACCACAATTCCGCGATCCATGGACATCCAAAGTGTGCCGCGACTGTCGAGAAACAGGGTGCGAATGCCGCGGCTGGGCACATTCTCGACATTCAATGGGGAGAATTCGTCGAATCGCGTGCCGTCAAATCGGACGAGGCCGCCGACGGTTCCGACCCACAGGAAGCCATCGGGAGTTTGAGCGATGCCGGCCACATTGTTATCGGGCAAACCTTCATCGGAGCGCCACGCTCGTGCGAACCAATCGTTGGCGGAAGCGCGGGCGTGAAACGCGGGAAGCAGAAGCCAAAGCGCGATTGTCGGAAGGGCGCGACCGGCCAGAAATCTCAGGAGTGCTTTGCGCACGGGCTTATCATATCAGGCGGAAAAATGGGCGCAAGACGCCCGCGGGAAAACATTTCGTTTTAAGGGACAAGCCGTTATTTGGTTTTAAAAAAGCCTTTGATGACATCCGTGACGCGTTGGAGCTGGCGGTCAGTCAGGTCGGGGAAGATCGGCAGGCTCAGGCATTCGCGCGCGGCTTTTTCGGCGACAGGGAAATCACCGGCCTTATACCCCAGGGAGGCATAGCATTTTTGCAGGTGCAAGGGCAGAGGGTAATGGAGTGCACAGCCGATGCCGCTGGCTTCGAGATGTTTTTTCAATTCATCGCGGCGCGGATGGCGGATGACGTAGACGTGCCAGGCGCTTTCCGCATTGGCGGTTTCGCGAGGGAGTTGCAGCGGGGTTTCGGAAAGCAGTTCGCTGTAGATTTTTGCGATGGCGCGGCGGCGGGCGGTCCATTTGGCGAGATGTTTCAGCTTCACGCCGAGCACCGCGCCCTGGAAGCCTTCCATGCGGTAGTTGAAACCGACTTCATCGTGGTAATAGCGGACTGTCGAACCGTGCTCGCGCAAAGAGCGCGCCCGGGCTGCAAAGGCCTCGTGGTTCGTGACCAACGCGCCGCCCTCGCCGCAAGCGCCGAGATTTTTCCCGGGATAAAAACTGTAACAGGACATTTCTCCGAACGTGCCGACCATTTTGTTTTTGTAAGTGGCCCCATGCGCCTGGGCGGCGTCTTCCACGAGCGGAAGTTTTGCGTGTCGGGCGATTTCCAGCAACGGATCGAGGTCGAGCGGATTTCCGTAAAGATGCACCGGCAGGAGCGCTTTGGTGTGGGGCGTGATGGCGCGTTCCACGAGCTTCGGGTCCATGTTGAAGGTGGCGTCATCGATGTCTACGTAGACCGGTTTCGCGCCGACATAGGAAATGGCCCAACTTGTGGCCACGAATGTGTAGGGCGTGGTGATGACTTCATCGCCGGGGCCGACGCCGAGCGCGATCATGGCCACGTGCAGCGCCGAGGTGCCGCTGTTGAAACCGACGCAATGTTTCGCGCCGACATATTTGGCAAAGTCCTTTTCGAATTGGACGACGTCGGGGCCAAGGCAGAAGGAACAATTGTCAAGAGTACGGGCAATGGCCGCGTCGAGGTCTTTGCGGAGCGCGCGTATTTGCGCGGGCATGTTGAAATAAGGGATCGGTTCGCTCATCGAGGGATTATATTTGTGGAGTTTGGCGCGGGAATCAATGCGAGAAAAGTTCCAAGCGTCCACGATCCAAGCACCAGAGAAGCTCCACGCGTTCAAGATCCGATTTCGACTCGTACGCGTCAGCCCAAAGTAGCTTTGCCAGCTTTTGGAGTTTGGAATTTGGGATTTCTCTGGATATTGGAGCTTGGACGCTTGGACGCTTGGAGCTTTTCATTATGGCCCGCAGCTTTTACCCTGTGCGGGATGAAAGGCATCATCCTCGCTGGCGGCGCCGGCTCGCGGTTGTACCCGCTCACCCTGGTGGCGAGCAAACAATTGCAGCCGGTTTATGATAAGCCGATGGTTTATTATCCGCTGACGACGCTGATCGAGGGCGGTGTCCGCGATGTGTGCCTGATTTCCACGGCGCAGGATTTGCCGCGGTTCGAGCGGTTGCTGGGAGACGGCGCGGCGTGGGGGTTGCGAATCAAATATCGCGAGCAGCCGAAGCCGGCGGGAATCGCGCAGGCGTTCCTGATTGCGGAATCGTTCATCGGCCGGGACGCGGTCACACTGATATTGGGGGACAATATTTTTTATGGCAGCGACAGTTTTTACAAGGCGTTTGGCGATTTCAAAAGCGGGGCAACGATTTTCGGTTATCATGTGAACGATCCGCGGCGTTACGGCGTGGTGGAATTTGACGCGGGGGGGCAGGCGGTTTCGATTGAAGAAAAACCGAAGCAGCCAAAGAGCAATTACGCGGTGCCGGGATTGTATCTTTACGATAACGACGTGGTGGCAATTGCGCAGGCATTGAAACCATCCGCGCGCGGCGAGCTGGAAATCACGGACGTGAATCTGGAATACCTGCGGCGGGGCAAACTGCGGGTGCACCGGTTGAGCCGCGGCTTTGCCTGGCTGGATGCAGGGACGAGCAACAGCCTGCACGATGCGTCGGCGTACGTGCAGACGATCGAGAAAAGGCAGGGCGTAAAAATCGGTTGCCCGGAAGAGGCGGCGTTCCGCAAGGGATTTATTTCGCTGCCACAGCTCGAAAACCTAGTCGCAAAAATGCCGTCGTGCGAATACGGAAATTACCTGGGCGAAGTCGTGGCCGAAAGCAAGCGGCTTAAAACTGTTTTGTAGAATAAAAAATGATCGTTGTTCTTGGCGCATCTGGTTACATCGGGGAGGCATTTGTCCGCGAGATTCAATCGCGCGGCGAGCCGGTCATTGCGCTTTCGCGCTCGAATAGGGGGGCGGGCAGCAGTGTGGCCCTGCCTTTGATCCGATTGGATTACACGCAGTTCGATGAATTGTTGCGTTTTCTGCGCGAGCGGCGGCCGGATTTTCTCATCAATGCCGCCGGTTACACCGGTCGGCCCAATGTGGACGCCTGCGAAACGGCCAAAGCCGACACCCTGGCCGGTTGCGTGCTCCTGCCGCAAGTAGTCGCCGATGCGTGCGCGGCCGCCGGCATTCCGTGGGGACACGTCTCCTCCGGGTGCCTTTATTCTGGCGGAAAAATTGTCGATGGCGGGAATATGCGCATCGAAAAGGACCTGATGCAGCCGGAATTGCGGGCGCTGGTGGAGAAATCGCCGGAACGCATTCGCGGTTTTACGGAAAAGGATCCGCCGAATTTTTCGTTCCGCAGTCCGCCGTGCAGTTTCTACAGCGGCGCGAAGGCCATCGCGGAGGAAGCGATTGCCGGCGTGGGGCGGAATTACAGTTGGCGGCTGCGCATTCCCTTCGATGACTACGACAACCCGCGCAATTACCTGAGCAAGGTGCAGCGTTATGCGAAAGTGTACGACAACGTGAATTCCATTTCGCACCGCGGCGATTTCGCGCGCGCCTGCCTGGATTTGTGGGAGCGCCGCGCGCCATTCGGCATTTACAACGTGGTGAATCCGGGTTTTGTCACGACGCGGCGCGTGGTGGAAATGGTGGAGGAAATCCTGCGCCCGGACCGGCGGTTCGAATTCTGGAAAAGCGACGAGGAATTTTATCGCACGGTCAAAGCGCCGCGTTCGAATTGCGTGCTGGACGTTTCCAAACTGCTGGCGACGGGCGTGCGGATTGCTCCGGTGGAGGAGGCGCTGGAGGCGTCGTTGCGCCGGTGGAAACCCGAAACCAAAGCCCTCGTCCATTTTCCCGCATGAACTTGCTGGTCACCGGCGGCGCCGGGTTCATAGGTTCGAATTTCATTCATCACGTGATGGAGCGGCCGGAAATCGACCGGCTGGTGAACCTGGATTGCCTGACGTATGCCGGGCACCTGGTCAGCCTGGAAAAAGTTTCGCGGCATCCAAAATATATTTTTGAGAAGGTGGATTTGCGGGACAAGACCGCGGTGCTGGCCGTGGTGCAAAAGCACGCCATCACGCACGTGCTGCACCTGGCCGCGGAATCGCACGTGGACCGATCCATCGCCGGCCCGGGCGATTTCATCCAGACCAATGTGGTCGGGACGTTCAACCTGCTGGAAGCGTGCCGGACGGTTTGGATGAAGGCAGAAGGTGGAATGCAGAATGAAGAATGCAAATTTCATCACGTTTCCACGGATGAAGTTTACGGGTCGCTCAGCGCGAAAGGTTTTTTCACCGAGGCGTCACCGTATGCGCCGAATTCGCCTTATGCAGCGAGCAAGGCATCGAGCGATTTTCTGGTGCGGGCGTATCATCACACGTACGGTTTGCCGGCGGTCATCACGAATTGCTCGAACAATTACGGGCCTTATCAATTTCCGGAAAAGCTCATCCCGGTGGTGATTCAAAGTGTGCTCGCACGAAAGGCGGTCCCGGTTTATGGCGATGGAATGAACGTGCGCGATTGGCTTTACGTGCGGGACCACGCGGAGGCGTTGTGGACGGTTCTGCGGCACGGAAAACCGGGCGAGACATATAATATAGGCGGGCACAATGAGTGGGCGAACATTCGCATCGTGGAATTGATTTGCGATTTGATCGATGAAATGCAGCCGCAATTGGGCGGCAAATCCCGCGCGCTGATTACTTTCGTCAAGGACCGTCCGGGCCACGATCGGCGTTATGCGATTGACGCGGCTAAAATTCAAAAAGAACTCGGCTGGACGCCAGCGCATCGATTCGAGGAGGGCATTCGCGAAACGGTCCGCTGGTATTTGGAGAATCAGAAATGGGTGGGGGCGGTGCAATGAAGAATGCAGAATGCAGAAAGGTCAATGACGCTTCATTTGTCATTTTTCCATGAGTTGGCACGGTTGGCATGACGCAAGGTGGAAACGCATTTTTTTGCTCTCTTTCAAGACAGCGTGTCTTAAAAACCGGGCGGTGCATCGATTGACGGCCGAGAGATGCATTTTTGAGGAATTTATTTCCCCGCTTTCTTCGCTAGTAAATAGCGTTAAAAATCATCTTAGCCGTAAGGTGATATCCCCGTTCTGCTCCCGCAGAGAACAGTTGGCAACCGAAATGCGAATAGGAACGGGTGATGTACAAAGCAGGAACAGTTGCCCGTTTGAAAGGGGCGGCATTCGGGATTCTGTTACGTGGATCATTGATGATTTTAATGTCGTTCGCTTCTCGAGGCGCAAACAGCCTGAGTTTGGCGTGGGACGGAAGCACCAATGCGAACGTGGCGGGCTATAATGTTTATTATGGCAACGCGAGCCACAGCTACGGCAACGAGGTTCCGGCGGGCACGAACCTCACGGCGGTGGTTTCCGGTTTGGCGAGCGGGCAATATTTCTTCGCGGTGACCGCAGTGGATACGCTGGGCAACGAGAGCGATTTTTCAAACGAAATCAGTTACCAAATTGCCGGAGCCAACCAACCACCGACCATTTCTGCAATCGCGGACCAGAGCACTTACAGCGGCCAGGCGACCACTCCGATTTCTGTTACCGTCGATGATCCGGACACCGGTGCGACCGGTTTGACTCTCACCGGCGTTTCCTCCGACACGACGCTGGCACCGAATGGAAATATTGTTTTTGGCGGCTTCGGCAAAAATCGGACGGTGACGGTGACGCCCGCGGCGGGTTTGACTGGCAGCGCGCTGATTACCGTGACGGTGAGTGATGGCAGCCTGACGGCGCAGAGCAGCTTCACGTTGAATGTCCTGCCGGTCGGAGTCAACCGGCCGCCGACAATTTCCGGTATAGCCGACCAGGACGCGTATGTGGGCCAGAGCACTTCGGCAATTTCTTTTGCGATCAACGATCCGGACAGCGGCCCGAATGGATTGATTCTCTCAGCCGTTTCTTCGGACACGTCAATCGTGCCCAATGCAAATATTGTGTTTGGCGGCAGCGGCCAGAATCGGACCGTGACCATCACGCCCGCGGCGGGCCAGATCGGCAGCACGGAGATTACGATTACGGTGAGCGACGGAAGCTTGACCGCGCAGAGCAGCTTCGCGGTGAACGTGCAGCAGGCGACGGCGTTGCCGACTTCGAGCGCGGGCAAGAGCGCTTACAACGGATTGTTTTATGAGTCGGATGCGGTGCGCCCGCAAAGCGCCGGCGCGTTCAAAGTTTCCGTCACGACCGGCGGCAAGTACTCCGGCACATTGCAAATGGCGGCGGGCCGTTATT
>DASXHY010000261.1:0-5969 GCA_036488095.1 Verrucomicrobiia bacterium
GGTTGCGCCTGCTTTGACACGACACCTCCGGCCAGAGCCGGCCGTTTTTCATCGATGACATTCTCCGCCTCGTTACCGGCGGCCGGCGCAGGCGTCATGACCGGCGGCGCGGTTGGCTGCGGGAGCGGGGCATTGACCGACTCGCGATCCGCGGAAGCGAGCGTGGCTGGTTTTGGGTGGGTCAGGGCCGGCGAAAGCAGCCAGACGCCGATACCGGCAATCGCAATGCAACATACGGCAAACACGAGACGCGGACGGAACCCGGCAAGGAAACTCGCAAAAAAACCGCCGCCGCCTTTTCCCGATGAACGACGGGCAATTTCCCGGTGCAAGCGCTCGCGGGTCGGGGCGGGCAATTCGGCGGCATCGCCCGCCTGTTCGCGGCGCTTCTTCGCGAAAGCTCGCAGCAATTTCTCGATTTGGCGTTCCGGTTCCATTAGGTCGTCAAGGGTTGGACGGGAAAGCACCCGATTTTTCCCGCGAAAAAACGCGCCGAGCCAATCCTTCAAGCCGATCGAGGCATTTGCTCAGGCGCGAACTGACGGTTTTGGGATTTAACTTTAAGGTGCGACTCAATTCCTCGTAGCTCAAATCGCCGAAATAACGCAACTCCACGATTTCCCGGCACGGCTCACCCAAAGCGTCCAACGCCTCCCTGACCAGCGCCATTTTCTCGGCATTCATGATCCATTCGTCCGGCGCGGGGAGGTCGCCGGCAGGATCCAATGTCAAACCGCTCTCCGGGTCTTCGGCCTGCAATGAAATCGGCGCGCGACCGCTGCCGCGTTTGGCCGCGTTTCGGCGCTCGCGAAAATCGCGGGCTTTATTCGCCGCGATGCGAAACAGCCATGTTTGAAATTGGCTCTCACCATGAAACGAATCGAGGTTCCGAATGACGGCAATAAACGCTTCCTGGCAAATTTCCTCCGCGTCTTCATGCGTGAAATCAGCCGCCAGTTGAAAGACGAACCGCTCCGCGGCGGCATAGTGCAGGTCGAATAACTCGTCCCAGGCGTCAGCCTCTCCGCGACGGCAGCGTTCCAGCAATTCGGCTTCCGAACCCATGCAGTTAAGACTCTAGCCGACGACGTTCCGTTTGAACAGAGCGCAGAAGGCGTCCCGCGGCAGCGCGTTGGAATGGCAGCATCAATCATCAACTCCGTGTTCTTTGCCGCCGCTGACATCGCTGCAAAGTCCCCGTTTCGCGGCGGCTGCGAATTCGACCAGCGTTCGCGCCGGACCGTTTGAGCATTGGCCCCGCGCTTCCGTGAGTGCCGCGCGCAGATTTTTTCCACTGCGAAATAGCGCGCGATAGGCCGCCTTCAATTCCAATCGTTGTTCCGCCGTGAATCCGGCGCGCCGCAAGCCCACCACGTTCAACCCGCATATTTCATTCACGCCCACCGCCACCGTAAACGGCGGCAGGTCCTTGCTGATGGCCGCCCCGCCTTGCATCATCGCCAGCGTGCCGACACGCGTGAACTGGTGTATCAGGCAATTGCCGGAAATAAAGGCGCGGTCCTGCACCACCGCGTGTCCCGCCAGCAGCGCCCCTCCGCCCAATATCACGTGATTTCCGACGACGCAGTTATGCGCCACGTGCGCGTGCTGCATGATAAAATTGTTCGAGCCAATGATCGTTTCCTCGCCTGGCTTGGTGGACCGATGCGCCGTGAAATGTTCGCGAAAAACATTTTTATCGCCGATGCGCAGTCCGGTGGGCTTGCCGTCATACTTTAAATCCTGCGGCGCATCGCCAATCACGCAACCCGCGTGAAAATCGTTCTGTGCGCCAATGGCAGTCACGCCCGTGATGTAAACGTGCGGCCCAATGATGCAGCCGGGCCCGATTTCGACTTTTTCGTCGATGACCGCATACGGCCCCACGCGCACGGTGCCGTCCAGCTTCGCTTTCGGATGAATGACGGCTGTTGGATGAATCATCGGCTAGAAAGTGAGCCATCCAACCGTTTTGCCAAGCCAAAACTCGGCAGGGAACGTGGCGATCGTTGCGATACGATTCAGATAGCCAAGCTTTGGATCGACCCGGGAAACCAAATCTACTGTAATCTTGAGCACACGGCTTAGGAAATTGCAAAACGGCAGGTAATGCTTCCACGCAGGAAAAGCGTCCAAAGCGCCTGTCTGCGTGAACGGCTTAGCGCAAGACTGATCGTATCGTGACCTTATTGAAGCAAATAACGCGTCGAACCATTGCTTCGTTCCATCGGTGTCCCCCGGGGCGCGAACCGAGCGTGTATTCCCACTTTTCGATCCGCGATCCGCGATCAGTTTGGTGTTACAAGCCTATAGAAAAGCACCTTCATCTACCTTTGATTTCCCCGGGAAAGCCCGAGGATTTTGGGCGCAAACATAGGGCGTATCACCCCTAGCGAATGGGTGGATTCCCACGTCAATAGCAGGTATACTCCCCGTTTCACAAAATCGCCGGCCTTGTCAGGCTCGTCAGCGCGCAGGCCAATGATTGGACCGCGAATCTACTCAGAAACTCAAACTGATCTATGAAACTTAAACCCCTGTGTTCACTTGTCTGTCTATTTCTGCTCGGCAGCGTACTCAACTCACATGCCTGGCTCCTGCTGGGCAACGTTTATTGTGACGCCAACACCAACGGCATCATCGACACCGGCGACACACCTGTCCAAAGCGTGCTGGTCGTGGTCACCAACACCAGCGGCACCTTCTCCAACGCAAGCTGGACAACGGCTGAAGGTTTCTTCGTCGTCGATCTGTCCGGCTCCCCGGACACTTATGTGGATTTTATCTTGCCCGCGACCCTCCCCGCAGGCACGACCGGCGTCCTGCCGCCCTTCAACGTCGTTCTTAGCACGAACGACGTGCCTATTACGAACAACTTCCTCCTCGAAAACCCCGCTTGCGTCTCCGTCGTCTCCACCAGTGGCGGCGGATGCTGGTTGACCGGTGGCGGCACCATCAAATCCGGCCACGGCAAACCGCTCCACAGCTTCGGCGGGGTCGTCAATCCCGGGTGCAGTGCGACGGCTGCCGGCGGCGGAAACTGGAACGATATCGACTTCACTAAAAACCTTCATTTCAAAGGGCTGGATATTACGGTTACCGACTGCGGCAACGAGCCCGGCCACAGCGGGTCCACTTCACCAACTTCACCTTTCAGCTTTATTGAATTCACGGGCGTCGGCACGCTCACTGGCGTCGCCGGCAATAAAGCCGATTACGGCACCGTCCATTTCTTCGCCCACGCCGAAGATCTTGGCGAGCCCGGCAAAGGCGTGGACCGCCTTTATCTGAGGGTGTACGATGGTTCCGGCACTACACTCCTGCTCATCAGCGCCGATCCCTCGAATCCGCTGGATATAGCTCCGGTCACCATCAGCACCGGCAACTTGCAGATCCACCCGTGTAAGTAATTGAAGGGGAATCGGGCGCCGACTGTTCCCCTGTTATGGGTACAACGAAGTAGGGTCGGGGTCCGATTTTTTTTGATTTCGGGACACTGTCGCAAAAGCGCAGTAAAAAAAGTCCACAAACGTCCACTAGAAAAGGGTTTTGATAGTGCCAGGCTCGCAAGCATATGTTCCGATTTAGTGTTTGAATCACTTCCAACATATGAAGAAACAGTGTTTGGAACCGCAAATTGTCTTGGATTTTCGAGCTATCTTTGGAAATTGACGACCCAGAATCGTGGTGTATGCACAGCAACGTAGTGGAACCGTTGGCCGTTACAAACTCCTCGGATTTCGAACATTGCTGCGCCCGGGCCAGGCGCACTCCCGGTCAAAGGACCGGCGCAGATGCGCGGTCCCCGACGAAGCGAAAGGAAATTTTTGGTGACGGAAATTTTTAAGGAGTGTCGGAGCGCGACTGTCCTTTGGCCCATGGTCGCGGTTCCGCCACTCCTGAAATCCCACTGCGGCCACGCTATTGGTTTTGTGGCGATTGAGACTGCGAATTAGGCGCAGGTTCCTGATGATCCTGCATCCCCTGTTGCAATTTCCACGCGCCTTCGCCCTTTATTTCACCTTGAGGCGATTCTGCGCCTCCCATCGATGATTGCGGTGTTACGCCATAATACGAATAGATGCGCTGACGCCATTCCGATTGGGACATATCCACCGTCGGTGCGCCGTTGAGTTTGCTCTGGTCAATAGTAAGCGTGAACTCCGGTTGCTGTTCGGTGCCGCTGCTGTATTGCGCGGACGTGCGCGCCCGCAACAGCGACCACGGCACTGGAACCGTTTTCTCGGAGCTGCTGGTCGTAGCGCTGGAATTATCCGCTGGAGTTTGCGATGAGTTGAGCGACAGCAAGGCGAAATCAATCCTGCCGGTAACGGGATTGATGATGGTATCCTGGATTTGACCGGTGCGCTGGCCATTGGAATCCATCACTTGCGCACCCACCAGGCGGCTTCCGCGGACCGCGTTGTCGGTATTGCGGCCTGTCGCGCTGAGATGTTTTGTGCTCCAGCTTCGATTGTTCTGGTCGGAGGACATATTGCCCGACGGGCTGTTTTGATCGGACATCGGTTTGTCCGACGCCGATTGCGTCCATCCGGAGGCCGCGAGCATCGAACACGCGGCGCAGAGAACTGAGATTTTCAAGAGTGATTTTTTCATAACGGTATTTTCAATTGCTGTTTTTATTTTGAGAGATCCGACACTGCCAAGCGCCGTATTGAAACAATCAAATTTACCGCCAGGGGCTGAAGCTCCAAATGGGGAATAGACCTGACCTTGGGCGAATATGTAAAACCTAAAACACCTAAAACGTGAAACGTGAATATGAGCCGACGTCAATCTGCTTGCCTGGTTAGTTAATCTCCAAGAGTGCAGGCGGAGACGGGGAGCGTCCGTTTAGCGCAGGGCCTTCAACATTTCCTCAAAATCTTTCGGCAGGGGAGCTTCGAAGTGGACCCGCTTGCCGGTGCGCGGATGAATGAACGCCAGTTGGAACGCGTGCAGCATTACGCGCGGTGCGGTGAATCCCACCAATTCCTCCAGCCGCCGGTTCTGCCGCTGGCCATAGGTCAAATCACCCACGAGCGGGAAACCGAGGAATTGAAAGTGCACGCGAATCTGATGCGTGCGGCCGGTGTGCAAGCCGGCTTCGACGAGGGTCGTGGCCCGCAAGCGTTCCAATACGCGGTAACTCGTGCGCGCTTCGCGGCCGGTGTCGTCGTTGACGGCCATGCGTTTGCGGTGCGAAGGATGCCGCGCGATCGAGGCGCGGATTTCGCCTTTATCCCGCCCCATTTCGCCGCAGACAATCGCGTGATAAATCTTTTCCACTTTGCGGCTGGCGAACTGGGAGGAAAGCGCCACGTGGGTTTCATCATTTTTAGCCACCGCCAGGCAGCCGCTGGTTTCTTTGTCGAGCCGATGGACAATGCCAGGGCGGGCGACGCCGCCGATGCCGCTCAATTCGCCTTCGCAATGGTGCAGCAGCGCGTTGACGAGTGTGTGTTCCTCGTGACCCGCGGCGGGATGCACGACGAGTCCGGCGGGTTTGTTCACCACCAGCAAGGTTTCGTCTTCGAATAAAATTTCAAACGGAATTTCCTCCGGCTGCGCTTCGGCGGGCTTGGCTTCCGGCCAGTGCACCTGGACTTCTTCGCCGGCGCGCGGGGTGTGGGTGGGTTTGACGCGGTTGCCATTGACGAGAATGTGGCCTTCCTCGATGAGGCGCTGAATCGCGCCGCGCGACGCGGCGGGGAATTTGCCGCGCAAATAGGTATCGAGCCGCCCGGACGGAAGCGTCTTATCGATGATGAGAGATTCGGTTCGCGAGGTCATGGCTGGGGCGGCGGCTGGGCGAACCCCGGAATGGAGATCCGCAGGACGCAGGTAAATTCCAGGGCGTCGGCAATTATCACGCCCTGCCGACTGGCAGTCGGCGAAACGGCAGGCTGGCAGCCTGCGCTACGCATAAACCCCGCGGTTTTCACTCCGAAGCGGATTCGGCCGGTTTC
>DASXHY010000266.1:0-5594 GCA_036488095.1 Verrucomicrobiia bacterium
GCTTTTGATCCATGAGCGTCACCGCATCGGCTTTCGCGTGGTCCCGCAACTCGGCAAGGTTCGAGTCCATCAGGAAAATCTGTTTATTCAAAGTCGCAATCGAATTGGTGTAGTCCCGGATGGCGGCGGATTTGTCGTAAACGAGTTGGTTCATTTTCTCGACCTCGCCGCGCTGGACCGTCTGCGAATACCACTGATACGCGCACAATCCGCACAGGCAGATGGCCAGCCCTACGAACAGGTTCTGTTGAAAGTTTTTCATGTAGCAGCTTTGGGGGAAATGGCCACGCGCTGGATGCCCGCGTGTTTTACGACGTCGAGGACGTAAATAATCGACCCGTGAGTGGCGTCCTTCGCGCCGGTAATGTAAACGGGAACATTGGTGTTCGCCTCGTAACGTTTCGCCAGCATCGCGGGCAACTCGGAAAGCGCAATCGGTTTGTCGTCAGCCTTGACCTGGCCGAACCGGTCCACCGTCAGATTGATGATGTCCGGTTTTGTCGTCGAGGTCGCCAGCGTCGCCGTGGGCAGGTTCGCTTTGAGCGCGCGGATCTTCTGCATCTGCAAACTCACCATCATGAACGATGCCAGCAAAAAGAACATGATGTCGATCAGCGGAATGATTTCCAGCCGCGTCTGTCGTTGGGGAAGTGGCGAACGGATTTTCATTTGTTCGTTTGCGTTTCGCCGCCGCCAATCGCAAAAGCCACTTTCTGAACGCCCGCATCCCGCACTGCTTCATACACGCCGGCCATCTGCCCGTGCAACGTGTCGCGATCGCCGCTGATAAACACCGGCAGGTTCGTATCGCTCTTGAAGCGGTTGCTCAACACCAGGCTCAATTCCGGCAGCGTGATTTGCGTTTTCTCGAGCCACACCGCACCCGATTTGTCCACTGCGATGTTCAGCATGTCCGGCCTGAAATCGTGCTGCGCCTCGGACGCCGAAGGAAGGTTGACTTTGATGTTCTGCGTTTTGTCCATTTGCAAACTCACCATCATGAACGACGCCAGCAGAAAAAACATGATGTCAATCAGCGGAATGATGACGATCCGTGAATGTCGACGTTGAATGGGTGAGGCCAGTTTCATCGGCAATGCTCAGTGGCCTCGTTCCGACGGCGGCACCGCGCGCAACATCGTTGTGTCGCCGGACTTTCCGCCGCCGACCATGACTTCCACGTTCGTAGCGGCCGTCTCCAATTCAAATTGTAATTGCGTGACCTTGCTTGAAAAATAGTTGTACGGAATGAGGGAAACAATCGCGATCCCCAGGCCGCAGGCCGTCGCAATCAGCGCTACACCAATGCCGCCCGTCACCGCCGACACTGCCAGTTCGGTGCTGCCGATGCTTAGGAAGGCTCCCATCAAACCCGTCACCGTGCCGAGCAGGCCGAGCAACGGCGCAAGCGTCACCAGCGTGTCCATCACGACCAGGAACCTTCCCGCGCGTTTGAGTTCAATCCCGGCGGCCAGTTGCAGCGCGCCGAGCAGCGAACTATGCGCGTGGCCGACGTGCGCCAGCCCGCGGCCAATCATCCGGATGACCGGGTCCTCCGAGCCTTGCGCCAATTGCTTTGCCGCCGGCACGTCCCCGTTTTCCAACGCCCCAAGAATTTGCTCCAGTTTCGCCGGATCGCGCCTTCCCTTTTCCCGCAGCCACCAGAACGTGCGTTCACCCACGACCGCCACGGCCACCAGCGCGCAGATGAGGATTGGCCACATGACCGGCCCGCCTTTGAGGAAAAATTGAACGATGATATTTGCAAACATAAAGTGTGAGTCAGTTTTTATTCCTGAAATTCAATAGCCTTGCAGTTGGTAGGTGATGCTGGTTTCAAAAAGTTGGTTCGTGGACCCACCGGAAGGGAGCTGCCAGTGGTGCTTGATAAAATCTGCCGTGGCGCGGTCCAGGATGGGAAAACCCGACGAGCGTTTGATCTCAACGGATGTTACATTTCCCGCCGCGTCGGCGCTCAACTGCAACGAGACCGTCCCCTGCTCTCCCTGGTCGAGCGCGATCTTTGGATACGGCGGCTGCGGCCGCGAGCCGCTGGAGCCGGTGTTCGAGATTTGCGAAAGCTGGTTGACGGGCGCGACCGGTCGGAGCGGATTCAACGGCGGGGCGGTGGCCATTGCGCTCGGCGCGACGAGATTTCCAATCGTGGGCACGGAAAAATTTATATTGGGCGCGTTCGGCACTACCACCACGACGTCCTGCGCCTGTGGCGGCGGTTCCTCGCTTTTATTTTCATTTTCGTTCGCCGTCACCGTTTGCGGAGGCGCTGGTTCCAAGATCACCGGCGCTATTTCCTCCATTGGCGGCGCTGATCGGATCGGAACCTTGGCCGGCGTGGCCCCGACGATTCCGATGATTAAAAAAAGGATGCAAATCGAATTGATCCACGCGAGCTTGCGATTCGGGTCGCGGCCCGCCCCGGGCAGGCAGAGCCGCGCCAACTCATCCTTCAGCTCGAAGGACTGCATTCGATTTGCATCCGTGTTGTTCATGAGGGAGGAACCTCAGAATACATACGTCAGCGAGCCGAAGAACCCGAGCCGCTCGCCGTAGGACGCCGCGTTGACACCGACGCCGGCGCCGTCGCGCAGTTCGTAGATATTGTCAGTGACGTTGACCACATCAACCCGCGCCTTGAGCATTTGCTTGCCTTGCAGCTTGAAGGATTCCTCCGCGCCGAGGTTGATCGAATAATACGCCGGGACTGTGGAGTCATTGGGGTGGACAATGGACGTCCTCAATCCGCTGCCGTAAAGCGCATCGACCATCACGCGCGTGCCGCCCCACGAATGTTTCCATGTATAGGACGCGCCGAACGAGCCGCTCACTGTCTGGTCGTGATCCAGGTAAATCCAGTGATTGTGTACATAAGCCAAGTCGGAGCCGGAACCGCCGGGGCCAAACAGGAATTGCGACGAACTCCAGTTTTTTCCCTTGGCGACCGAGTAGGCAACATTCGCATAAGCGTCGAAACCGCCCAGATTGTACGAGCCGGTGAATTCCACGCCGTAAATCCTGCCCTCGGAATAGTTGAACGTCGAAGGGATGAGCGAGGCGCCGAACAAGCCGTCATCAATCTGCTCATGGGCCTTCTTGTAATACCCGTCCACGCCCAGTTGCAAATGCTTGCCGATTTTTTGCGTGGCGCCCGCGTCGAAATAATTCGCTCGCTCGGTTTTCGCCGGGCTGTTCTGGTCGTTGCCGGTGGAGTTCGAGGTGTTGTCGAATTTTGCCACGGAGCTGCTCGACACGGTTTCCAGTGGCGGCGGCGTAAAATAACGCGCGTAACCGGCGTGTAACGTCGTCGTGTCGGTCGGTGTGTAGATCAAATTCACGCGCGGACTGGGCTGGTTTTCCTTGTCGAATGACGAATAAAACTCGTCAAACCGCGCGCCGAAATTGACGGTTACCTGCGGCAGGAGCTTACATTCGTCCTGCAGGTAAATGCCGGCGAAAATGGCGTGGGTCACGTTGCGGTCGGAGATCGGAAACGGCCCGCCGGTCGGATTTCCGCTGGTGTCCACTGGAAAGACCGTCGTCGTTGAATGCGCCGAAACCGATTCGTCCAATATCAGTACGCCCCCGCGCAACGTGTGCTGATCGTTCAATGCGTAACTGGCGTCGGCCTGGAATCCACCGGAGTAAAGTCTCCGCAACTCGTCACTCGCAACCCCGTTGAAGAAAAGATCGCCCTCCCGGTCCGGCCTGAAATGCGCGCTGCTCTCGCGTCCGAAAACGGAGGCTTGCAGGTTGAAATTATCGAGGGATTTCTGATAAGCCAGCACGGCGTAGTAATTCTGCTCATTTTGCCGTTCGTTGAGCCTGGCCGAGTCAAATGTTCCCGGCACCCATTGCGGATTCCCCGGTCCTGGTGCCGTGCCCGGCGGCAATCCCGGCGTGTTCGGTATTTGAAAATCACTGTAGGACACGCTGCCCATCACGCTGAGGCGGCTCGTGTCGTCAATGATATACGAACCATACAGGAACGACTTGTATTGATCGGTCTTGTCGTGAATCGCGTCATGGCTGCGCGTCGGATTCTCAATGCCCAGCGCATTATGGTCGTAGCTGCCGTCCACGAAGAAATTCCATTTTCCCTGCGTGCCGCCGTATTCGAAGCTGGGCCGAATGGTATCGTAACTGCCGCCGTAGATGCTCGCCGCGCCGCCGTTCTCAATGCCGCTCTTGGTGCGAATGTCCACGATCCCGGCAGTACGGAAGCCATAGGCTGCCGGCAACGAACCCGTGATGAGTTGCATGGACTGCACAAAACGCGGGTCCAATTCCCCACCAAACCCCGAAATACCCTCCGGCAGCAGCACGTCGTTGATGCGGAATTGCACATTGGCGTGCTCCCCGCGCACGTGCAACTGGCCGCTCGCCTGGTTGTCCTCCGCCACGCCCGGAGCGCGCAAAATAATCTGGCTGAAGGGCGCATTTTCGCCCTGCGCTATCGCCTGGATTTGCTGCGTATCAAAGCTGTGCGCCGTCGCGCCCAGGTTTGGAATGATGCTGTCCCGCGCCACGTCCAATTTTCTCCCGACGACGACGGTATTGCCGAGTTGCGTGACGTTGGTTGAACTGCCGGAATCCGCCGCGGCGGGCGGCGCGTTGGTGGTTTGTCCCTTCGCCGCCCCACCGGCCATTCCGATGGTCATGATCGAAGCAACGATTTGCCAAATCATCCTGTTCTGCTGCCTATCAAAATATTTCGCTCTCATTTTTCTGCGTAAAGTTAAATGTAAAAGGTTTCCAAAGTTCTGCCTGGGCCGCAGGCGGCCCAAAACCAGGACGGAGCTGTTTGTTGGAGAATTAAAATCCGGCGATAGCCGGGCGGTCCAATGCAGCCGCCTGATCACCAAGAAGGACGGAACCTACGCGAGCGGCGGAGCGCGAGAGGGCGCAAAGCGAAAATCAATCGAAGAAAATACCGCCGATTGAAGCGGCGGCAGAAGGAAAAACAGCGCGGCAACAAAAGCCACCACCGGCAGAATCGTTTCGACCGCGTTCACCTGCCCCTGCAAAAACAGCGTGACCGCGCAATGATGATTCGCGGAATCCGCGTCCGAATGAATCAGCTTATGAAGCCGCTCGGAGGACGTAAAAAGCAGGAGCGTAAGAAAGAGCGCAAGGCCAGCCACAGCCCAGGCCCGGCGCGAGGCCTCGTTGCGAAAAGACAATATGGTTATCGCTTTTCTCATTACGGTGACAAATACATGCCATCAGCGCCGGAAGGCGGCAAGCGATTTCTTGCCTTTGCTACGAGCATCTCCGAAGCCTGCATTCGCTTAAACTCCTATAAATGCAAATCGTTTGCAATAAATAAATGCAAATTATTTTCATTTTAAATAGAAATCATTTGCACTTGTTTTGCCGGAATATATAATGGGCGGCGCCATGCCTGGTGAGAAATACATCCAACGGCTCAGGGAGCACGGCCATCGCGTCACTCCCAAGGTCCGGGCCGTGCTGGATTTATTTTTGGAGCGCGGCTCCGTTCTCGGTCCGTTCGAGGTGCGGGACCGGTTGCAGAAACAATTCAAAGGCGTTGGTCTTCCGACGGTCTATCGCATCCT
>DASXHY010000267.1:0-2330 GCA_036488095.1 Verrucomicrobiia bacterium
CACTGAATCGGTTAAGAAAAGACGGCGGGACGCCGGTGACGATCGGAGAAGTTTGTGAGTTCATCACCCAAACTTTTATCCCAACGCACGGCGCTCCGCCACTTTGGTTGCGGCAAAAGCCGCGCTATGCCTTTGCGTTGAGCTTTTTGTGCGGTCTTTAATCCGGCGGGTGCTATAAAACAGATATGACGCCGGACAACGAATTGCTCCGCCTCTACGCCGAGTCCCGTTCGGAGGACGCTTTCGCCGAACTGGTCAAACGGCACGTCAACCTGGTTTATTCCGATGCGCTCCGGCAGGTCGGCGGCGATGCCCACCTCGCGCAGGATGTGGCCCAAACCGTCTTCACGGACCTGGCGCGCAAGGCATCCTCCCTTTCCCGAAGGGAAACAATCACCGGTTGGCTTTACACCAGTACACATTTCGCGGCGGCCAAAGTGGCGCGGGGAGAAAGCCGCCGGCGCGATCGCGAGGAGAGATTTATGCGCGAACCCATCCACGACACCACCCCAAACGCGGATTGGGAAAACCTCCGGCCCATCCTTGACACGGCCATGCACGGCCTCAAGGAAACCGACCGCGAAGCCGTCCTGCTGCGCTATTTTGAAAACCGTCCTTATGCCGAAGTCGGCGCGAAACTTGGCATCAACGAAAACACCGCGCGCATGCGCGTCGAGCGCGCCCTGGAAAAATTACGCGTCCTGCTCGCCCAGCGCGGCATCGCGGCCGGAACCGCCCTCGCATCCGTGATCTCCGCCAATGCCGTCCAGGTCGCACCCGGCTATCTGGCCGCCACGCTTACCAGCGCGTCCCTCGCCGGCGCCGCCACGGGAGCGCTCCCTTTTATGAAAATCCTGGCCGCAACAAAATCACAGCTCGGCCTCGGCACATTGATCGTCGCCGGTGTCATCACTGCATTTGTCATTCAACAACAGGCGCAGACTGCGTTGCGCGCAAAAAATGGCACATTGTCGGCACAACTTGCGCAATTGAAATCGGACAACGCAATTCTTTCGAACCAGGTTTATACGTCAGGCAACCCCCTATTGTCCGCGAACGAGCAGCAGCTTGAATTATTGAAACTGCGGGCCGAAGTCACAGGATTGCAGACCCAAAAGTCTCCCCTGCCGACAGCGGAACCGCTCACGAACGCCGCGCCGGATGGGACGAACGCAATCATTAACCTCAGGGTAAAATTCATCTCTCTCCGCACCGGCGACGTGCCCTCTCTCCGTCCGGCTTTGGCCCCCACAGCCACCGGAGCCTGCGTGCTGTCCAGCGATCAATCGAAGTTCGTTAACGAAGCGCTGCGTGGAATGAACGACGAAATTAGCCAGTTGCAAATCACCACTCGCAGCGGCGGCGGCGCCAGCGCCTCTATGACCAGCGCGTTCCCAATCGACGGCACTAATGCGACCGTCGGCACAACGCTCAATGTGACGCCCTACTACTCACCCGACTCGTCCATTTTCACTTTGAACGTGATGGCGCAATTGAATCAACTCACCGGCGACCCTTCGCAGCCGGGCCTGCAAACAATACGCACGCCAACAAATCAGGTGGCGTTAATGGCCGGCCAAACCGTCGTATTGCAGCGCGACATTCCGGCCGGAGGATGGCTGCCGGACGCAACCAATACATCGGACGGTCCAAGAACTCTTTTGGTCTTTGTCACGCCGGCAGTTGCAGACGCGGCGGAATACGCGCGGGCGGCTCAGCACGTGATAACCCAGGAGGAGGCGACGAAAAAAATGGATGATGCCCGGCAAGGAGTTCTTGCTTTAATCCAGTTTTCGGCTGAGAACCAGAATCAATTCCCCACTGACTTCGCGCAAGTCACCAAGTACATGGACACCGAACAGTTGGCGCGGATAAATGCGGAATATGAAATTTTGTGCCCGAGTTCCGCGAGCAACATCGAAAGTCCCTCAACAACCATTGTGCTCAGGGAGAAACAAGCATGGCAATCGTCCGCCGGCAACTGGCTGAAAAGCTACGGGTTTGCAGATGGCCACTCGGAAATTCATACCGAGCCGAACGGCGACTTCGCCAATTACGAGAAGAATCACACGGTTCGGTAGGGCAAACTAACATTCGCAAGATAACGACTTTCGATTTTACAAGCGCGTCAAAACAGCCCGCAACTCGTCAATCGTAAATCGCAAATCGTAAATCTTAATAGGGTAGCGGAAACTTCGCCGTCAATTCCCGCACGCGCTGGCGGACTTTCGAAATCGTCTCGGTGTTTTTAATGTCCAGCAACACTTCCGAAATCATGTCCGCGATTGCAGCCATCTCCGGTTCCTTCATCCCCCGCGTTGTAACCGCCG
>DASXHY010000270.1:0-3030 GCA_036488095.1 Verrucomicrobiia bacterium
GAAACAATACGTGGATTTTGATTGGTCGCCGGAGCAATTGTCCGAGCGATTGACCATGCTGGGCCTCGAAGTCGAAGGCGTTCACAAAGTGGCCGGCGAATTCGAAGGCATTGTCGTCGCGCAAATTTTGACCAAGGACAAAGTGCAAGGCTCGGACAAGCTGTCGGTCTGCAAGGTCAATGACGGCAAAGGCGAGCGCACGATTATTTGCGGCGCGCAGAATCACAAGCCGGGCGATAAGGTGCCGTTGATACTTCCTAATTTCGCGCTGCCGTTGAAGGCCGGCGAAAAGGAGCCGTTCGTCATCAAGGAACGGAAGGTTTTCGGCATCACCAGCCAGGGCATGATGTGTTCGCCGCAGGAGCTTGGACTGCCGGACCAGGTGGACGGGCTTTTGATTTTGCCGGAAGACGCGCCGGTCGGGAAATCGTTCGCAGAATTTCGCGGCGCGAGTGGCGGTGACGTGGTTTACGATTTGGAAATTACGCCGAACCGGCCGGATTGGAACAGCGTGATCGGCATCGCGCGGGAAATTGCGGCGCTGACGGGGAATCCGTTGAAAGTGCCGGGCATTCGCGACCAGGCCTCGGGCGGCAAAGTGCAGGACCTGGTTGCCGTGCGGATTGAGGACGCGGAGCTTTGTCCGCGTTACACCGCGCGCGTGATAAAAGGCGTGAAGATCGGGCCGAGTCCGGATTGGCTGCGCTCGACGCTGGAGAAGGTGGGCATTCGCAGCATCAGCAATGTGGTGGATGTGACGAATTTCGTGATGCTGGAAATTGGGCAGCCGCTGCACGCGTTTGATTACCATCTGGTCTCAAATGGAGACAGGCAGGATGCCTGTCCTACGATTGTTGTCCGGTGCGCTCGCGACGGCGAAAAATTCAAGACGCTCGATAATGTCGAACGTACGTTGAACCGCGATATGCTGCTGATTGCGGACGAGCAAAAGGGCATCGCGCTGGCGGGCATCATGGGCGGCCAAAACACGGAGATTAATGACCAGACGAAGGATGTGCTCATCGAAAGCGCGTATTTCAATCCGAGCAACATTCGCCGCACGAGCAAGGCGCTCGGGCTGCGCAGCGAATCGAGTTATCGCTTCGAGCGCGGCGCGGACGTGGGTATTTGTGATTGGGCCAGCCAACGCGCGGCGCAGTTGATTCTGGAAACCGCGGGTGGCCAGCTCGCCGAGGGTGTGGTGGATGTTTATCCAAATCCGGCTGAACCTAAACGAATTTCACTGCGAACTCATCGAGTAGGCGAGTTGCTTGGTGTTTCGATTCCTGCGACTGAACAAATTCGCTTTTTGAAAAATCTCGGTTTGGAAGAGGTCGGTGGCTGGAATACTGCCATGGTTCCAATGGTTGACGCCAGTACGGATACAACGACGCTGCTCAATAAAGAACTACTTTCGGAGAAAAATTTAGGGGCCATGTTTGAAATTCCCACCTTCCGCGTGGACATTAAATGCGAGGTGGATTTGATCGAAGAAATTGCGCGGCTTCACGGCGTGGAAAAAATTCCCGCCACACCTCCACGGGGGGCGATTGGTTCCAATGACTTTGACGAGATGCACGATCAAATTGCCGACGCGCGGCGCATTCTGAGCGGATTGGGCCTGAATGAAGCGCAGGGTCAGACGCTGGTGGCGAAGGCAGAATGCAGAATGCCGGATGCAGAATTGGCGGCGCTGGCGAATCCGTTGAGTTCGGACATGGATGTGCTGCGGCCGAGTCTGCTGCCCGGGTTGATCCACTCCCTGCGCCACAATATCAGCCGGAAGAATTACGATGTGGCGTTGTTCGAAGTCGGACGTGTCTGCCGACGTGCTGCCGGCGTCTCGCCGGCAGGGGATCCCCAGGCGCGCCAGCAAGATGCTGGCGTCACGTTTAAGGAAGAACGTCGCATTGCCATCGCATTGACCGGACAACGGAATCCGCTGTTTTGGAGCGGTGACGGGCGCGAGGCTAAATTCGATGCTTACGACCTGAAAGGTTTGATCGAGGAATTTTTCGAGCAATTTGGTTTACGCGGGATGACTTACAACCGGCGCGCGGAAAGCACGGAGTTGTTTCTTGAATCAGCAACCATTCAGTTGGGTAAACAACAACTCGGTGAGTTCGGACAATTGCTTCCGCCGCTCGCAAAGAAATATGACTTGCGCGATGCGGTTTTTCTCGCAGAACTAAACCTGGACCTGCTGCTCGCGCGGCGCAATCCGTCCAAATCATTCAAGTCGCTTCCGGCGTTTCCGTCCATCCGGCGTGACGTGGCGATGATTGTGCCGGAGGCCACGACGCATGAAGCCGTTTTGCAGATCGTGAAGCAAACGAAACCGGCGAATCTGGAATCCGTCGAGTTGTTTGACGTGTTTCGCGGAAAAAATGTGCCCGAAGGCCAGAAGAGTCTAGCGTACGCGTTCACCTACCGGAATGCGGAGCGGACATTGACCGATGCCGAAGCCACGGCCGCTCACGAGAAATTGGTGGAGCAGTTCAAGAAATCGCTTCAGGCGGCAGTACGGGAGTAGTCTGTGATTCAGTAAATATGCGAAGCCCCCTTGGCAAAGAATGCCGAAAACTCTTTCTCAAGATGATGGCAGTCGAGTTTCCGGATTACAAACAAGACAAGACCCAGGTCAATCCATCAGGATGGTACGCGTGGAAACACGAGCATCAATCCGGATTATTCTTTTGGATTTTTTTGGTGATTCATAACTCGAGTGATCAATTTACAACGGAAGCCGGATGGAGCTTCGATGCTAACACACCGCCGTGGGAAATGATTGGTCGCAACGAAATGGAAAAAATTCTGTCCAAACCGTTAGCATTCCGAACTTGTCGTTTGTGGTGTGAAGGCAATTGGGGGTTTTGGTGGAAGCTCGTGTTGCGTCCTGAAGAGCATGAGCGGGCGATTTTTTACAAAGATGATCCTGTTGAACAATGTCTCCCGCTAGTTGCTCCAGCGGTTTGGGATGCCGGAGAAAAGTTGAAGGAGCACGTGATTCCTGTTTTTGAGAAGGTTATT
>DASXHY010000306.1:0-5662 GCA_036488095.1 Verrucomicrobiia bacterium
CAATACGGCGCCTTCAATTCGCCGGTATGGTTCAACGTGGGTCTCTACCACGAATACGGCGTGGGCAAAGCGTCCGGCAAAGGCAATTGGTTTTACAATCGCAAAACCGGCGAGGCCGAGCGCGCCGCGACCCAATATGAATATCCGCAGGGCAGCGCCTGCTTCATCCAGTCCGTCAATGACAACATGGAAGATATCATGCGGCTGGCTTACAGCGAAGCGATGCTCTTCAAATACGGCTCGGGCACCGGGACGGATTTGTCGCCGATTCGTTCGAGCAAGGAAAAGCTTAGCGGCGGCGGCCGTCCGAGCGGCCCGATGTCGTTCCTGAAAGTTTACGACCAGGTGGCCAATGTCGTGAAGTCCGGCGGCAAAACCCGCCGTGCGGCCAAGATGAATACCTTGCGCGACTGGCACGGGGACATTGAGGAGTTCATCGACGCCAAGCAGAAAGAGGAAAAGAAAGCCTGGGCGCTCATCGAACAGGGTTACGACGGCTCCTACAACGGCGACGCTTACGGCAGTGTGATGTACCAGAACGAGAATTTGTCCGTTCGCGCCAGCGATGAATTTTTGCAGGCGGCGGAGGACGGCAAAGAATGGTGGACGCGGAACGTCACGACCGGCAAGCCGATGCAGAAGAAAGACGCGAGCACGTTGCTGCGAAAAATCGCCGAGGGCACGTGGATTTGCGGCGACCCTGGAATGCAATACGACGGCGCGATCCAGAAATGGCACACGTGCAAAGGCACCGAGCCGATTCATTCGACCAATCCTTGCAGCGAATACGTCTTCATCAATAACACGGCGTGCAACCTGGCGTCGTTGAACCTGATGAAGTTCAAGCGCGCGGATGGCCAGTTTGATGTCGAGCGCTTCAAGGCGGCGGTGCGGATTTATATTACCGCGCAGGAAATTTTGGTGGATAACGCGAGCTATCCGACCAAGGAAATCGCGGAGAATTCGCACATTTACCGCACGCTCGGGCTTGGTTTTGCCAACCTGGGTTCGCTGGCCATGAGCTACGGGCTGCCCTACGATTCCGACGAGGGCCGCGCGCTGGCGGGCGCCATTACGGCCATCATGACCGGCCATGCGTATGAGCAAAGCGCAATGATTGCGGGCAACATCGGCGCGTTCCCCGGTTATCGCGATGCTCGTTGCGCGCATGTACCCAAGCCGGTTGCCAAGGACAACGTTGATTCCATGCTGGGCGTCATCAAACTTCATCGCGAGGCGGTGGAGGAAATCCAGCCGAGCCAGGAGTTCAACTATCTGAAGGAGGAAGCGCGCAACTGCTGGAACCGCGCGCTCGAGCGCGGCAAGAAATCCGGCTATCGCAACGCGCAGGTGACGGTGCTCGCGCCGACCGGCACGATCGCGTTCCTGATGGATTGCGACACGACGGGCGTCGAGCCGGACATCGCGCTGGTGAAATACAAACTGCTGGCCGGTGGCGGCATGTTGAAGATTGTCAATCGCACGGTGCCGCAGGCGCTGCAACGCCTCGGTTACTCGGCGAAGGAAATCGAGGGAATCATCGCGCACATCGAGAAACAGGACACGATTGAGGATGTGGAGGAAAACGGGCAGACGATTCGCAGCGGCCTCAAGCCGGAGCATTTGCCCGTGTTCGATTGCGCGTTCAAGCCGCACAAGGGCAAGCGCAGCATCCAATATATGGCGCACCTGAAAATGATGGGCGCGGCCCAGCCATTTATCAGCGGTGCGATTTCCAAAACCGTCAATATGCCGAACGAGAGCACCGTGGAAGACATCCGCGATGCCTATGTGCAGGCGTGGAAGATGGGTTTGAAGTGCGTGGCGATTTATCGCGACGGCTCGAAACGCTCGCAGCCGTTGAACACAAAGAAAACGAACGAGGGCGGCGACAAAACCGCGAACGCCGCCACGCTGGAATCGCGCCTCAAGGAACTCGAGGCGGAAGTGGCCAAAGTGCGCAGCGAAGCCGGAAAACCGTTGCGCCGCCGTTTGCCGGACACGCGCACGGCGGTCACGCACAAGTTTGATATTGCCGGCCACGAAGGTTATTTGACCGTGGGCATGTTCGACGACGGCCAGCCGGGCGAACTTTTTATCACCATGGCGAAGGAAGGTTCCACGATCGGCGGCCTGATGGACACCATCGGCACGTTGACGAGCATGTCGCTGCAATACGGCGTGCCGCTGGAGACGTTGTTGAAGAAATTCGCGCACCAACGTTTCGAACCCTCCGGCTTCACGAAGAACCCGGAAGTTCGCAACGCGTCGTCGATTATCGATTACGTGTTCCGCTGGCTGGCGTTTCAGTTCATCCCCGGTTATCGCGAAGGCATCAACGCCGCGCGAACGCAGCCGGAGTTGGCGATGCCTGGCTTGATGGATGAAGTGAAAAAAAAAGTGAACCGACCCGTGCCTGAGCTGCCGATTTCCGATGACCAGGACGTTGTGGAAATGAAGCCCGGCAACGGCAATGGACACGGCAAGTCATCGCTCAAATCGTTGACCTCGATGATCGTGAACCAGCAGGACGCGCCGACGTGTCCGAGCTGCGGCCATGTGGCCGTGCGCAACGGCGCCTGTTACAAGTGCCTGAACTGCGGCGAGAGCTTAGGGTGCAGCTAACGGGAAATGCACAACAAGGCCGGAGAGTGCAATATCTCTCCGGCCTTTTTTTCTTGGTCGGTTAAATTGGTTAAATGAGTTAAATGAGTTAAATGAGTTGCAGCAGCGCGTCATCGGGCGCATCTCAAATGTTGCAACCCGCGCTGCCAATCGCAAGGGATCTAGCCCCGGAGGGGCGAAAGATGATAGCCCCGGGTAAGTCCGCGAAGCGGACGCCACCCGGGGGATTAAGTCAAAAAAAACATCCCACACTTTCCGGCTCCGCCGGGCGAGCACAGCGAGTATCTCGGTTTCTTCGCCTTAGCGTGCGCGTCAAGTGGCCGAGCTATGAAATACGAAACGGTTTCGCATTTCACAACCCATTGCCACTGAGCCTGCTGCGACGCGCGTTTCGCAAAAACCCGATTTTCTTGCCGGAAGCGGAAAACATTACCGTAAGTTTTTCGGCGTCGCCCACAGTTGATAAAGTTAAATCAAAAACTCAAATGGACACCTGTGAAACCAAAACCCACAAAAGACCGCTCACCGCCGGTTTTCTCCGCTTTTCTCTGGTTTTCTCCGACAGGGGGAGATCAACCATCCCAACTTCCCACCCGGGCGAGTCCAGACTTACAGCCGCGACCTATTGAGCCGGAGAGCCGGTTTACAAATTATCCGGGTAAATCCGACTGAATCCGACTCAATCCGACCGATAAAGGGGGGTGGGGGGTAGCGTCTGAGCGAAAGGAGCGTGCGCCCCGCGCCATCCGATCCTCATTTAACTGATTTAACTTATTTAACCATTTAACTACCTTCTTCCCCATGAACGACAACACCAAAATCACTTTCATCAAGGAAGATCCCTGGCGCATTTTCCGCATCATGGCGGAATTTGTCGATTCATTCGAAACGCTGTCGCAGGTCGGTCCGGGTGTGACGGTTTTTGGCTCGGCGCGGGTGTTGCCGGGCAATCCGTATTACAAAGCGACCATGCGGCTCACGCGGGAACTGGCAAAGCACAATCTGGCCGTCATCACCGGCGGCGGTCCGGGCATCATGGAAGCCGCCAATCGAGGCGCGGCGGCAGCGAAAGGAAAATCGGTGGGCCTCAATATCGAATTGCCGCACGAGCAAAAAGGGAATCCGTACGCGAATATTCCAATCCATTTTCATTATTTTTTCGCGCGCAAAGTTTGCTTCGTGAAATACAGCATCGCGTTTGTCTTCATGCCGGGCGGCTTCGGCACGCTGGACGAATTCTTCGAAGTCATCACGCTGGTGCAGACCGGACGCATCCCGGAATTTCCGCTCATCCTGTTCGGGCGCGAGCATTGGAAGGGATTGATCCGCTGGATGAAGGACCGCTTGATCGCGGGCAAATACATCAGCCCCGGCGATCTGGATTTATTCACGCTTACGGACGATCCTCAGGAGGCGATTGACATCATCCTGGATTATAAACGGCGCGTCGGCCCGCCGGAAGTGATGCCGAAAGCTTTTGCGTAATGCACCCGCTGATACAGGAAATTCAAACTGAACACACGCCCGAGTCGCTGGTGGAAAGCTTGCGCGGCGAACCCGGTGTGCTGCTGCTGCGCACGTCGTCGTTTGATTCGCCGTCCGCGCGTTACTCCTTTGTCGCGGCGCGACCATTCCTGACCTTTCGCTCATTTGGCTCCCGCTGCGAAATCACTCGACCCTCGACCCTCGACCCTCGACACCTTCACTATGGCAACCCCTGGCACCTGCTGGACAGCCTGATGTCCCGCTGCGAATTGCTGGAGGAAGTGGACCTGCCATTTCCACTTGGCGGCTGCTTCGGTTATTGGGGCTATGACCTGAAAAATTTCGTTGAGCCTCACCTTTCGCGCCGCGCCGCGAACGATTTGGAATTGCCCGATTGCCACGTGGGATTTTACGACAGCCTGGCGGTGTTCGATCATCAACTCGGCAAGACGTGGATTGTTTCCACCGGGCTCGCCGCCGACGGTTCGCGCAATGAGCGGAGGGCAGAGGAGCAGATGGAGTTTTGGCGGAAAACGCTTTCGTCAAAGGTGGAGACCCCAATCGCAAGCTGTAGCAGCCGACGTGAGGAGGCTCTGAATTCTTCTTCGCGAAAAAGTTTGAGCCTCCTTACGTCGGCTGCTACGAAGAATTGGGGGGCGGGCGTGTTTTCCAACGTTTCCCGCTCCGATTTCCTCGCTGCGGTGGCGCGCGCGCAGCAATACATCCGTGCCGGGGACATTTACCAGGTCAACCTGTCGCATCGGCTGACCGCCGCAACCGAATTGACCGGCTGGGAATTATTTCAACGCCTTGGCGCAGTGTCGCCCGCGCCTTTTTCCGCCTTCGTAAATTGTGGCGATTTTCAAATTAGCTCATCCTCCCCGGAACAATTTCTGCGCATGAGCGGCTCGCAAATTGTGACGCGCCCGATCAAAGGCACCCGCCCGCGCGATGCCGACCCGACGCGCGATGCGCAACTCGCGTACGAGTTGCAGACGAGCGCGAAGGAATTGGCGGAACTGGTGATGATCACCGATTTGCTGCGCAACGATCTGGGCAAAGTCTGTGAGTACGGGTCAGTGCACACGCCGGACCTGGCGCGATTGGAAAAATTCGCGCACGTGCAGCATCTGGTCTCGACGGTCGAAGGACGGTTGCGGCCGGACGTGACACATTTTGCCGCGCTCGCGTCCTGTTTTCCCGGCGGCAGCATCACCGGCGCGCCGAAAATCCGGGCGATGGAAATCATCGATGAACTCGAGCCGCTGTCGCGCGGGCCTTACTGCGGCTGCCACGGCTTTCTGGGGTTCAATCGCGAGAGCCAGTTGAGCATCACGATCCGGACGGCGGTTTGCAAAGATGGCCTGGCGCATTTCAACGTCGGCGCGGGCATCGTGGCGGATTCCAGTCCCGAAGCGGAATATGACGAGACGCTGGCAAAGGCGGCGGGTTTCTTGGCGGCACTGAATCAACCACGGATGAACACGGATGAACACGGATTAAGGAGGAATTTTTAACGCGAAGGCATGGAACCGAAGACGCGAACAACGTG
>DASXHY010000388.1:0-1732 GCA_036488095.1 Verrucomicrobiia bacterium
CAGTCGCGCCTTACGATTTCGATTACGCGAATGACTGGCTGTGGAACTCGGACGATATCGTGATTTACGCCGATCCGGATCACGACGGATGGTATCTCGCCTACAATGTCCGGCTTGGAACTTACATTCACGTCCAGTACATGGGGAACAGTTAGGCCTTGGCGAATTGAAACACGTTTAAAAAAGCGTGTACAAAAAAACGGGAAAGGCCGACGAAAAGTTCGGCCTTTTTCTTTTTGCGCGAATTTTAAATTTTTGGCGGCATTGCGAATCAGGAATTGCATCGTGCGACCGGATAGGCTTACACTTGACGAAATTCACCATTCGCAATAAGTTCGAGGGTATATGAGCCTCATTTCATTAAGAGTTAACGGTAAAACGCATAACGTGGACGTTGATCCGACGACTCCACTCCTGTATGTGCTAAGCGACGACCTCGGCCTGACTGGCCCCAAGTTTGGTTGCGGTCTCGGCCAGTGCGGCGCCTGCACGGTCCTTGTGAAGGGCCAGGCGGTGCGCTCCTGCATCACGGCAGTCGAAGCCGTGCAAGGGATTGAGATCGTTACGCTCGAAGGGTTGGGCACGCCCGAAAAACCCCACCCGATTCAGAAAGCGTTTATTGACGAGCAAGCCGCGCAGTGCGGCTACTGCCTGAACGGCGTGATCCTGACGGCCAAAGCTTTTCTCGATAAAAATCCCAAAGCAACGGAAAAAGAAATTCAAGAAGGAATGTCGCGCGTCCTTTGCCGGTGCTTCACACACACGCGCATGCTTCGGGCGATTGAAGCCGCGCAGCGGGGGATGGCGCGATGAAAAAAACATCTCTGAATGAAGCGGGATCAAAAATGGCGCAGGGCGCCGCCGATGCATTGGATCGCGCGGGATTTTCGCGCCGGAATTTCATTAAGGGCACTGGCGCGCTAATCGTAAGTTTCAGCATGGGCGGCGCGCTCGAAACGCTTGCCGCCCAAGGTCGCCCGCCTGTATTTGGAGAAAATGCTGCTCCGGATTCCCCTCCCGTGACAGAAGTCGATTCATGGGTAGCCATTGGTTCGGATGGCGCCGTTACGGCCTACACCGGAAAAGAAGAACTGGGGCAGGGAATGTCCACGGCTCAGACGCAGCTTGTGGCCGAAGAACTTTGCGTGCCCTTTGCAAAAGTGAATTTAATTGTTGCGGATACCTCCGTGACGCCCGATCAGGGCGTTACCTCCGGCAGCCAATCGCATCCTGCCAATTTTAATCACAACAACCTCGCTGGCGCGTGTGCGACTGCGCGCCAAGCGCTGATTGAACTTGGATCGAAGCAGTTGAACATTCCCGCGGACCAGCTGATCGCGGTGGACGGAACAATTCGCGCCAGGAATGATGCGTCGAAAAAAGTGACCTACGCGGATCTTGTAGCGGGGAAAAAATTTAACCTCAAGGTGGATGCTTCCGCTAAGCGCAAACCTGCCAGCGAGTGGACTGTGCTCGGAAAGCCGATTGGCAGGCCGGACATGGCTGCCATGGCCACAGGAACCTTTGAATACGTGCAAAATGTGCGCCGGCCGGGGATGCTGCATGGTATGGTCGTTCGCCCGTCCTCCGTGGGCGCAAACCTGATGAATGTGGATGAAAGTTCGGTCGCCGGGATGCCGGGCCTGGTCAAGGTAGTCGTGAAAAAGAATTTTGTCGGCGTGGTGGCTGAAAAACCCTGGCAAGCGATTCAAATTGCAAAGAAATTGAACGT
>DASXHY010000352.1:0-2897 GCA_036488095.1 Verrucomicrobiia bacterium
CGCGCGCTTGTTCGTATTTAGCTTCCACAGTCGAACTCTTCGGATACGTCGCCAAAAACCAGAGCAGGATATTGATGCCAAGAATCACCGTGCCCGCGCGGCGCAAAAAGACCCTGGAGCGGTCCCACATGTGCCGCACCACCACGCGCACCAACGGGCGCTTATACGGCGGCAATTCCATGATGAGCATGGGCGTTTCGCCCTTCAGGAGCGTCTTTTTGAAAAACCACGCCATCAGCAGCGCGACAACAATCCCGAGCAGATACATCGCCAGCATCGTGAGTCCGGTCAGCTTGAAAAACCCAAGCACCGTTATGCTCGGAATGCACGACGCAATTAGCAGCGTATAGACCGGCAGCCGCGCCGAGCAACTCATCAGCGGTGCCACGAGGATCGTTACCAGCCGGTCCTTGGGCGATTCAATCGTGCGCGTGGCCATGATTCCCGGAATGGCGCACGCGAAGGAACTCAGCATCGGGATAAAACTCTTCCCGTGCAGCCCGACTTTGCTCATCAAACGGTCCATCAAAAACGCCGCTCGCGCCATGTAACCGGTGTCTTCCAGCAGGCCGATGAACAAAAACAAAAGGAGGATTTGCGGCAGAAAAACCACCACCGCTCCCACACCCGCAATCACTCCGTCCACCACGAGCGAATTCAAGTCGCCTGGGGGGATAATTTTCCCCACTACGCCTCCCAGCCAGTCCACTCCCGCCTGCAAGGCATCCATCGGGTAATGCGCAAACGTGAAAATGCTCTGGAACATCAACGCCATGACGGCCACAAAGATGAGCGTGCCCCACACTTTGTGGGTCAGCACGCGATCGAGTTTGTCGCTGAACGTTTCGCCCGGCGGCGTAAGTTCGGAAGTCACCACCTGCTGGATTTCCGCGATGCGCGCGTAACGCCATTCGATGGGCGCTCCCCGCCAATCGATTCCCTGCGTCTCGAGCCGCTTGCGCGCGGCGCCGACCGCGTCCTGGATTTTCGGCGGGTAATGCGACGTACTCGACGCGAGCGCCTTTTCGTTGCTGAGCAAAAGCAGCGCCTCGGCGGTGGCCTGAAGGCGTCGTTCCTTGAAAGTTTCCGCCAATAAATCCGCCAACGCCGTCGCCTCAATGCGAAACAACCCGGGCAATTGACAAAACAACTGTGGCTTCTGGGTAGGGCGCGTCACTCCGTGCGCGCCGCTGGCTTCGCCGAGCCGAGCGCCTTGGTAAGTTCCATCCGCTGGAGCAACTTCTCCCTCTCCCGTCGGACGGGAGAGGGCAGGGGTGAGGGCGTTTTTGTGCGGCCCACCCTCGGCGCGCATCCCGCCAAGGCGGGACGCCCTACCAACCTCGGAAATTATCCCCGTCTTCAAATCCGCCAACCCCGTCCCATTACTCGCAATAATCGGCAGCACCGGCACGCCGAGCAACTCCGTCAATTTTTTCTCATCGATGTGATGCCCATTCGCCTCCGCCACGTCCACCATGTTGAGAGCAATGATCGTCGGGTGGCCGAGTTCAACCACCTGGGTGGCGTAATACAGGTTGCGCTGCAAATTCGAGGCGTCCACAACTACCACAATCAAATCCGGCGGCGGCAATTCCGGCAGCCTGTTCAGCAACACATCACGCGAAATTTGTTCATCGAGCGAATTGGGGCTCAGGCTGTAAGTGCCGGGCAAATCCAAAACTTGAATATTTGCGCCCGCCGGCGCGCCGAGCAATTTGCCTTCCTTGCGCTCGACCGTAACGCCCGCGTAATTGCCGACCTTCGCGCGCAGACCGGTGAGCGCGTTGAACAACGTCGTCTTGCCGCAATTCGGATTGCCCGTCAGCACCACGTACGCGGCGGCGGACGCTTTGGCGGCTGACTTTTGAGTTGCGGCGGCGGAATTCATAGTTCCGAAAAATAATTTCGGAAAGGGCTTAATAACAGGTTTGCGGCGCTGGAACGTGCCGCCGCTTGCGAAAAATCTGCCCCGGCTTGCGGAAATGTTCCCATACGGATTTCCCGCGCCTAATTCGGATTCACCAGGATTTGCTCGGCTTCACTTTTTCGCAGGGTGAGATTGTAACCGCGGACTTTGATTTCGACCGGATCGCCCAGGGGCGCGAAGCGGACCAATTCAACTTTGGTGCCGACCAGCAGGCCCATTTCCATCAGGCGCGCGCGGCTGGCCGGAGGGACGTTGATTTGCGCGACCGTGGCCACGGCGCCCTTGGCGACGAGAGTGAGTGGCTGTGGCGCGGGCATGTTGAAAGTGAAATTCGCAATTGTGTCAGGCAGCTTTGACTCCGGGATGAATCGGTTCGACCATGATCGTTTGCGCCAACTCTTCGCTGATACCGAGCCGCGCATTGCAAACCTGGCAAATGAGATTGGATTGGCGGCTGAGGAGTTTGACGATCTGCCTTTCGCCAAAACCCAGTTCCCGCAAGCGGACGCGCACTTCCGGCGCGGCGGCAAGTTGCTTGATGCACACCACCGTTCCGGCCTTCACGTGGCTCAATGGGCAAACCGTCGACCCGGCGCACTCGCCGTCCACCACCACGCAGGCCTGCGGTTTCTTTTGTTTGCTCACTGTGGGCCAAAGTAGGCTAAGGACGTGGGGGTTGCAAGAATCGAGTGGGGTGGGGCAGGGTGGGCGGAAGTTAAATGGGTTAAATAAGTTAAATCAGTTAAATAAGTTCAGCGACGTTCTGGTCCCATTTAACTTATTTAACCGATTCAACCACCTCATTTTTCGCTTCTCACCCAACATCCCCTGCGGCACGCTGCATCCCGTTCATGTATCGCGATAAAAAAATCGTGGTGGTAATGCCTGCCTATAACGCCGCCAAAACCCTGCCTCAAACCTACGCCGAAGTCCGCGACCAGGGTGTGGTGGATAAAATCATCCTCGTGGA
>DASXHY010000371.1:0-6674 GCA_036488095.1 Verrucomicrobiia bacterium
TTCAGGCGGGAGCATCACGCTGTTGCCCGGCGACGGCGGGAACATCACACTCGCCACCGCCCCGAGCACTGGAATGGTGAATCAAACCGGGGGCGCGTTGACGAACACGGTTTCTCAAACGTGGGTGGCGGAGAGCGCGCAGGGCATTTGGAACCTGAGCGGCGGCGCGGATGTGCTGGGGACGGTGCTGTTGACGCGGCTGGGAGGCGCGACGGGCATTTTCAATCTGAACGGAGGCGATTTGTTCGCGACGCAAATTCTCGATAACGGCAACAATGGAACATTCAATTTCAACGGCGGGACATTGCACGCGCGCGCGAGCTCGGGAAATTTTCTCACGGCGACGCACGGCATCAACGTGCGGCCCGGCGGGGCGATGATAAACTCCGAGGGGTATGATATCGCCGTCAGTGGCGCCTTCACGGACGCGGGCGGAGGCCTGGTGAAATTGGGCCCGGGATCGCTCACACTTTCCGGCAATTTGCTGTACACCGCGCCGACGATTGTGAGCAACGGAACGCTGATGGTGGCGGCGCCGAATGCGTTTGCGTCGTCCAATTGTGTTGTCGCGGCCGGGGCAGGATTTGGAGTGACGCTTAATGCAGCGAACGCGGGCGTTGTCGTGCCGGCGTTAAGCCTGGGAGCGGGGAGCGGCTTGACCTTCAATTTCAGAGGCGCCGGCGGGCAATCCAACGCGCCGCTTCATACGGCCGCATTGCGTTTGAACGGAGCGGTTGTGCTCAACGTTGCGGGGTTTAATTTTCCAACCGGACAGTTTCCGCTGTTGCAATATGATTCGGTTTCGGGAAGCGGAGGTTATTCACTGGGATCGATTCCCACCGGCATGACCGCGCAGTTGGCGACCAACAATGCCAACAAGTCCATCGATTTGGTGGTGATGACGGCGCCGACGAATTCGCCGTGGCAGCCGAAGGTTGCGCCGTTGATGACCGATTGGGCGCAGCAGGTGAACCCGACGAATGTCTTCCCGGAATATCCGCGCCCGCAAATGGTGCGATCCAATTGGCTGAACTTGAACGGGGTCTGGCAATTCGAGTTTGGCGTGTCAAACGATCCAGTCCCGACGGGGTCCAATCTGGCGGGACTTATCCTGGTGCCCTTCCCCATGGAATCCGCGCTTTCCGGAGTGATGCAATACAATCCGTATTCCTGGTATCGGCGGCAATTTGTGATCCCGCCGGAGTGGTCGGGACAACGGGTTATTTTGCATTTTGACGGGGTGAATTGGCAGTCGCGAATTTATTTGAACGGGCAAATTTTGGGAACGCACACGGGCGGATACGACCCGTTCAGTTACGACATCACGAGTTATTTGACGAACAGCGGCGCGCAGGAATTGATTGTGCGGGTGTATAGCCCGGAGGATGCGGGGAGCGAGCCGCGTGGCAAACAGACGCTTTACCCGGGCGGAATCATGTTCACATCGGCGTCGGGTATCTGGCAGCCGGTATGGTTGGAACCGGTGCCGGCGACGAGCATCGCGGGACTGCATATCGTGCCGGATGTCGACGGCAATCGCCTGCAACTGAATGTAGCCGTGAGCGGCGCGACGGCGGGGTTGAGCGTGACCGCTGCGGCTTTTGATAAAGGAAACCAGGTTGCGTCGGCAACCGGCACGCCGGGCGGCAATTTTTACTTGAATATTCCCACGCCAAAACTTTGGTCACCGACGAATCCGTTTTTATACGATTTGCAAATTTCGCTGCTCACGAACGCGACGGTTCTTGATTCGGTGGGGAGTTATTTTGGAATGCGGAAAATCAGTTTGGGAACGAACAACGGCTTTGTGCGGCTGTTCCTCAACAATCAATTCACGTTTCAATTCGGTCCATTGGACCAGGGCTTTTGGCCGGACGGCATCTATACGGCGCCGACTGATTTGGCGTTGAGAAGCGATCTCGAAACGGAAAAGGCGCTTGGTTTCAACATGGTCCGCAAGCATATCAAGGTGGAACCGCAGCGCTGGTATTACTGGGCGGATAAATTGGGGCTGTTGGTCTGGCAGGACATGCCGAGCTGCAATTCCTACACCGGGAATCCATCGCCGCCGGCGGTGGACGCGGTGGATTTTGTGGCGGAATTGTCGGCAATGGTGACGAACCATTGGAACAGCCCCTCGATCATCATGTGGGACATCTTCAATGAAGGGCAAGGCGAGGCGGGCAGCGGAAATGGCGTGGGCCAGACGAACACGCCCTATTTGGTGTCGCTCGTGAAGTCGCTGGATCCGTCGCGGCTGGTGAACCAGGCGAGCGGGTGGATTTATTACGGCGTGGGCGATATTCTCGACCAGCATAATTATCCTGACCCGATGTGCCCGGTCAGCTTGAACCAGTCCGTCGCTTGCGGGGAATTTGGCGGCATCTGGCTGGGCGTTCAGAATCACACGTGGTCGCCGGGTTCCGGCGAGGTGACGCCCGCGCAAGCCGCGACTTCGGTCGCATCGCAATTTGAATCGTTGGCAAATGAATTGCCGGATTTAATCCAGGGCCGCGGCATGAGCGCCGCTGTTTACACGGAGATCAGCGATGTGGAGATCGAATTGGCGGGGTTGCGCACGTATGACCGAAAAATTCTCAAGCCCGACCTGCGCCGGATGCAGACGGCGATTACTTCACCGATGACTCAATACTCATATGCCACGGTGATTCCTTCATCACAAACGGCGGGGCAGAGTTGGAAATATACGTTTGCATCGCCGCCCGCGAATTGGTTCGCGACGAATTTTGACGATTCGCAATGGACGAATGGCGTGGGCGGCTTTGGCGCGGGCGGCCCGGCGGGCATGACCGTGCGAACGACCTGGAACACGTCCGATATCTGGCTGCGGCGGACGTTTAATCCCGGCCCGCTCACGGCGCAACAAATTTCGAATTTGGTTTTCAATGTCAATCATGACGAGGACTGCGAGCTTTACATCAACGGCGTGCTGGCGGCGAGCTATGTGATGACCTATGGGTACATTGGCATCAATCCGGCCGGTTTGAGCGCGCTCGTGCCGAATGCGAATAATGTGCTGGCGGTGCATTGTCATCAAACCAGCGGGGCGCAGGGAATCGATGCGGGCATCGACATCAAATCCGTTTCCGTTCCCGCGCCGCCGATTTTTATCCCGACGTGGCTGGAGAACGGAACCGGTCTGGCGGCGGAATATTTTGCGGATACGAACCTGGCGGCGCGCGTTTTTGCGCGAGTGGACGCGAACATTAATTTTAACTGGGGCAATGGCTCGCCGGGCAGTGGATTGACCAACGGCCAATTTTCTGTCCGCTGGACGGGCAAAGTCCAGCCACGCTACACGGAGGGTTACACGTTCCATTTCACGGCGGGCGGCGCTTGCCGGCTTTGGGTGGACGGGCAATTGATCATTGATAAGCCCGCTGGAAATACGAATGGGGATATTACGGGCAGCATTGCGCTGACGGGGGGACAGCAAGCCGATTTGCGCGCGGAATATGTCGCGGCGCCGGGAACCGCCAGCGCGGTGCTGGAATGGAATAGCGCCAGCCAGGCGCGGGGAATTGTTCCGATGGGAGTTTTGTTTCCCGCCAACCGCCCGCCGGTGTTGGCGGCCATTCCGAATTTCAACATCACGGCGGGACAGGTCCTGCTGGTGACCAATACGGCGACGGATCCGGATGTTCCCGCGCAGACGCTCACCTGGAATCTCCCGGCGGCGCCGGCGGGCGCGGTGATCAATCCGACCAACGGTTTGATTTCGTGGCGGCCGGCGATCGCGCAGTCGCCCTCGACGAATTCGTTTTCGGTTTCCGTGACGGACAACGGGACGCCATCGATGAGTGCCACCGGAAATTTCACGGTGAAGGTCGCGCGACCGGCCTCGCCAATGCTTCTGAGTTCGACCGTGACTACCGCAGGCTTTCAATCATTGATTAACGGCGACGTCGGGCCGGATTACCTGATTTACGCCAGCACGAATCTGACGGGGAATTGGCAGTTGATGTTGATGACGAATCCAGCGTCCATGCCGTTTGTGTTTACGGACCCCACGGTCACGAATTTTCCACAGCGGTTTTACCGGATCCAATTGGGACCGTGACAGAAATAATTTTTATGGCGAAGAAAACATCAAAAACATCACAAAGCCCTCACCCCTGCCCTCTTCCATCGGACGGGAGAAGTTGTTCCAGCGCGGGAAGAAAATTGGGCCTATTGATCGGTCGAATATGTGCGATGGCGTTGATGACGGCGGTGGGCCTGCGCGCGCAGATGCCTGAGCCTCCGGGTCAATGTGCGCCGGAAGAAACGCCGAAAACGGAAGCGTATCTTTTTGCGCACATGATGGAGGGGGATTACGGACGGCTGTATTATTCGGTCAGCCTGGACGGATTGCATTGGGACCCGTTGAACGGCGGGCGGCGCGTGTTCCAGGAATATCACGGCCATGCGAGCATCGCGAAAGGGCCGGACGGCAAATATTACCTGGTCGGCAACCGGGGCGATGACGCGCCGGCGATCAACTTTTGGGTTTCGGACGATTTGATTACGTGGAAGAAGTTCAGCGATTACACGCCGGACTTGAAGTCGGTGCCGGATTACCCGAAGGCATTGGCGCGCATCGGCGCGCCGAAGCTTTTCTACGATGAGGCGAGTTCGCAATTTCTGCTCACCTGGCACACGCCGCATGATCTCGGCCAGACGAATATTCCGGAGCCGTATTGGGCGAGCCAGCGCACGCTGTTTGTCACTTCACGCGATCTGAAAACATTTTCCGGTCCGCCGCGCAAACTATTCAACTGGGACTTGGCCACGATCGACGTGGTCATCCGGAGAATTGACGGCATCTATTACGCCATCATCAAAGACGAGCGTTATCCGACTTTGGATTGGACCACGGGCAAGACGGTTCGCATCTGCAAGGCGAAGGATTTGCTGGGGCCGTACTCAGAACCGGGGCCGCCCATCAGCCCCAACTTTCGCGAAGCGCCGACGTTGATTCCGTCTCCGAATGGAAAGGCGTGGTATCTCTATTACGAGCAGTACCCGGGAGTGTCTTATGGATTGTCCGTGGCGGCCAGCCTGGACGGGCCTTGGTTTCAAGTCGCGGGTTATCAGCGGCCCGAGTGGGATAAGTACACGCTTCCTGCCAAAGTTCGCCATGGTTCGATGCTGCCGATTACGCGCAAGGAGTACGACGCGCTGGTAGGAGCGTTTACGAAGAATTGAGGTCGGAGGTCAGAGATCAGAGGTCGGATTTCCGCCCTCTGCCCTCTGCCCTCTGCCTTCACTTCAGACTCATGGCTGGAACTTCCTGGGCTACCTTTCCGCGACCGGTGAGTTTGCGGATGAAATCCGCTTCGGTAGTGGAAAACGGCGTGCCGTCGGGGCGAAAGATGTCATGGAACCAAACCGGCGGCTCGCTGGTGTAGGACTTCACCCAGGAATCCCACGGGTAAATCGTGTTGGATTTTCCCTTTACCAAACCCCAACTCCACGCCGCGACGCCGTATTTTTTCAAAACGGGCAGATTATCCGTGAAGGTGGAATGATTTCCGCGCGCCATGTATTCGGTGCACAAAACCGGCCGGCCCAATTTCTCCAGGCCTTCGATGCGTTTTTGCAAAACGTCAGGTGGGTCATAATTGTGAAACGTGATGACGTCGGACTCGTCGAGTTGAAGGCGTTGCAGGCGGGTTGGATTGGTCAAATAATCGCCGAGCCACACGCCCGAAGTGACCGGTTGGGAAGGATTCACCTCGCGCGCCCAGGTGAAAGTTTTTTCGAGTAATTCGGTCGCGAACTTCTCCTTGTCGGCCTCAGCGAGTTCGGTTTTTGCACCATCGCGGCCGTAAGCCTGGCGATTCGGGTTGTCCGGCTCATTGAACAAATCCCATCCCAGAACACGCGGATCATTTTTGTATCGGGTCAGCACGCCCACGACGTAGGGCTTGAGCTCATCCTGTTTCTCCGTAGATTCGAGATAAGCGCGGCCGGGCGATTGCACCCAGCCGGAATTATGCCGGCCCGGGACCGGTTCCGGCTGCCTGCCCGCGTGCGGGTTCGGGTTCCAGACCGCGTCGAAAACGACGAACAGTGTTTTGATGCCGTGCCGGTCGGCGATCTTGAGGTATTTGTCCACGCGCGAATAAAATCCCTGGGGATCCTCGCGCCACGCGATGTCATGGAGGAACACGCGCATGGTGTTCATGCCGATGTTCTGCGCGTAACCGAGTTCATGGTCGATGGTGACCGGATCGAAGGTATCGGCCTGCCACATTTCCAATTGATTGATCGCCGTGCTGGGAACGAAATTCGCGCCGACCAGCCACGGATAGGAATGATACCACGTCTGCGCGTGCTGAATGGTCCACCGCTCCGGCGGGGCTGCCGTTGCAAGGTCGGCCGCGAGCGGGCGCTGGCAAAACAGCAAAACGAAGGTCGTTGTTAAAAGAGAAAAATAGTATTTCATGGAACTATAAGGACACCGCCTGGCGTCCGGACAATCGATGGGCTTCACGCGCGAGTTCCTGCTGGATCCCGGATTCAGTTGAGCGCCATCGTGGGCATTATTATCATTTTTTGATGGCTGGTCATGGGACATAAAACGGCCTCACCGCGCGGCCGGGCTTGTATACTTAGCAAACGCACAAAGGCTGGGAGACCTGGCGATAGGTTAGTCGTTTACCTTCGAT
>DASXHY010000393.1:0-4961 GCA_036488095.1 Verrucomicrobiia bacterium
CATGATGTGCCAGAGAATGGGCCGATTGCCAATCGGCGCCATCGGTTTGGGAATGACATCACTGACTTCGCGGAAGCGCGTGCCGCGACCCCCGCATAAAATTGCAACTTTCATTTAATCGTCTTGTAGGAGCCGAGGTAACGAGGCTCAAACTTTGACTGCTGCTTGTTATTGATTCAACGCAGAAGGGTCAAGCTTGAAGTCTTAAGATAACTGTTTGCCCTCCGTTCCCTCCTGTTCAAAAATTCCTTTGCCACCCAGCGCTCGCCTTTGCAGACGCGTCAACGAATTCGTCCCATCCGTCCTCTTAGTCCCATCTTTCTTTGCTGTTCAAACTGCCGGCTATTTCCGTCAAACCGCCACCGTCTCCAACCGTATATCCGTCGCCCCGCCCGGTTTCACCCGCGCAATCCGGCTGAACAACCCCCGCAAAACTCCCGCACCATAAAGAATATTCGTCAGCGCCAGCAACGGCAGCGCCCGCAAACCACTCATGAAACTCGTCCGCGCCATCACCGCGAGAGTCTGCACCAACACCGCTGCCAGATAAAGCCCCAGCGGCGCCAGCGTCCACAGCGGCAATAACCGCATCGGCACAAAAATCAAAACCGCCAGCAAATACAAACAAAACGCCGGCGGCACAAAATTGATCGCCGACCCCGCCGTCGGATGCAGCCGAAACTGTTGCGCCCGCCCGCCGCCGTACGAAAACAGCATCTTCGCGAACGACTTGAAATTCGACCGCGGCCGCCGATGCACAATCATTCCCGGATCATAAAGCAGCCTGCCCCGTTTCAGCACCGCGTCCATCAACGCGTTTTCCTCGTTGGGATACAACGACTCATCGAAGCCGCCCGATTCCAGCAGCACATCCCGGCGTGAAACCAGGTTGCACGAAATCAATTCCTTCTCGCTCGAGTCGCGCAATTTCCCCACCGCCCGATACCGCGCGCAACTCGGCCCGAACGCCAGCCAGCTTCCCATCACATCGGCAAAAGTCCGTTCAATCGCCGGCGCATCCGCCGGGCAAATATTCGGCCCGCCCACCATCTGCACTTTCGGGTCGGCAAAATGCGCCACCGCGCGCCGCAAATTTCCCGGTTCCGGCACCGAATCATCATCCAGAAAATAAATCAGCTCCCCGCGCGCCGCCCGGATGGCCGCATTGCGTTTCATCGATGGGAACGTCGCCAAATCCGTGCTGCGCACCACGATGATTTCCAGCTTCTCGCGCGGATAATCCAGATGCCGGCTCGCCGCCGCCGAGCGCGCCTCCGTCTTCGCCGGATGCACCGGGATAATCACACTCACCAATGGACACTCATTCGCCATATAACCAGTTTAAGCCCCCCCGTTTTCCGTTCCAAGTCGAAATTGCTATAGTGGCACGGACGGGCGCATATCAATTTTTGTCACTGCGCAAAAGCGCGTCAATAGCTGCGGAGCAGCGTCGGATGGTAGCCCACGGCGTGAGCCGTGGGAACCGCGTGCGGGAATTCGCAAGCCTCGGAGAGGCGAAAGAAAGACATTGTGCAGCATTCTTTCGCCGCTCCGTGGCTAAGATACTGCTCAATTTTTGATATGCGCCCGACACGGGCGTCTGGTGTAATCAAAAGCGGGTGAAATTTAAGGTTACGGAGCGCGGCTGTGTGCGGAGCACCAGCGGAGCACCAGCCGCAGCAACATTGACCAACCGCTCGTCACAGATAGCTCTTTCGCATTCGTAGTAAATAACGCGCTGCGGCCGGTCCTTTAGACACAGCTGCGCTCCTGGCCAGCGCCTTTGGTGTTTGGAATTTGCGATTTCTCTGGAGCTTGGACGCTTGGACGCTTGGAGCTTTTCCCCGTGCAAACCGCCAAAATCCGTGGCACGTTTCGGTATGCAAAACGTCACCACCGTCGAACTGACCCGCGATTGCGACGCCGTCCGGATTCCTGCCGGCGACCCCGTCGTCCTGCCGGCGGGCACGCCCGTGGACATCACCCAGACCTTGGGCGGCACCTACACCGTCCATGCCCAGGGCGGATTGTTTCGCATCGCCGCGAAAGACGCTGACGCCCTCGGCCTCGAAGCCGCCTCCGATCCCTCGCCCGAAAGCGCCGTCCTCGCCGGTGAACTCAACGAAGAATTGATTTGGTCCGCCTTGCGCACCTGTTTCGACCCCGAAATTCCCGTCAACATCGTCGACCTCGGCCTCGTTTACGATATGCACACCGACCGTCTGCCCAACGGTCGCAACACGGTTTCGGTGAAAATGACTTTGACGGCACCCGGCTGCGGCATGGGCGGCGTCATCGCCGGCGACGCCCAGCAAAAAATCCTCGCCCTGCCCGGCGTCGAAGAAGCCCTCGTGGAAATCGTCTGGGACCCGCCCTGGCACCACTCCATGATCTCCGAGCAAGGCCGTAAAGTCCTGGGCCTGGATTAAACAGCGGCCGGTAGGGCCGCGCTGCCCCATATTCCGTCCCCGGCGATACGTCTGGGCATTCGTCCCATCCGTCCCCTCAGTCCCATCTCCCTCTGCTATCTCTGCTTCCTCCTGTTCAAAAAATCCCCGTTAAAGCGCCAGATTCGGCTGCACCTCAAACGCAATCGAGTGCAAGTCACACCCGATCGAATTGCAATACGCCGGCGACACACCCGCCGCCCGCAGCACCATCAACCCATTGTTCACCGACTCGTCCACTTGCGCCGCCGTCAGGTTCTCGCAATTGCACGCATCATTGATGATGATTGCCAGCACCAGTTGATGCTCCCGCTCCCATCGCGCCCGCGAGCACGCGCGCAATAAATCCACCGCCAGCCGGTCCACCGAATCGAACGACGGCTTCGTCCACCCGCGCGCCAGCCCAATGATCTTCCCGCACACCTGATGGAACCGTTGCTGCGTCCCTGGATTTTGCATCAGCACCTCCCGCACATTCCCCACCGGCCCGATGTTCACCGAGATTTCCTGCAGCGACGTCAATCCCACCTGCACTTGAACCACCGTTTGCGCCTGCGCCGGCGCCATGGTCGCGAGCCGGTTGGTCAGCCCGAACGCCGCCGCCGTCCCTGGGTCCATCGTATTTGTCCCCGCAAAATTGTTCGCCCGCGCCGCGTTCGTCGCCGGAAATTGATTCGTATCCTGCTCTGGCATCGCCGGACCTCCCGGTTCAGCAATCGTGTTATTAGGTTGATTCGTGGCAACGTCTGCGGCGCCCGCCGGAGGAGGAGTTTGCGGCTGGTTGGGCTGTTGTTGCATGTCCTGCGACGGCTGCTAGTTCGCGCTGGGAGCCGTTTGCGCCGGCACAGCACTTGGGTTCGGCGAAGGCTGCTGCGCGCGGGTGGAAATCAAGGAAGTTAATACAATGGAAACCAGAATCGCGATTCTCATAATGCCTCTTCCAAATCTCACCGGCGACCCACGATTGTCACGGTAGGAAAAATCCGGCGCCAAAGGAGCACTATCCCTATCCATGAACTCTCGGTAGGGCCCCGCGCTGCCGCGCAGCCCCCTTTTTCCGTCACGCGCGCATAGCGCGGGATGAAAGCCTTGGAATCGTCATAAGCCAGAGAAATATTCCTCGCCGAACCGCGCGGGCAAATGCTAACAAACACTCCGATGATAAATCCCGCCTCCTTCAGAGACCTCAAGCTGCACGGCGGATTTATCCTTAAGGACGTCGTATTCGCAACCGAGCCGATGCTCGACGCGTTAAACAGAGAAGCCCTCGCAAAAACAACCATCATTGGACAGGAGTTTCGAATCACCCTCCAGGCCGGATTAAGTCAGGAAGAAATTTCAGTCAGTCTTTACCATGAAATTCTGGAAGCCGCGACCTTGGCGAGCTTGAATCCGCCCCAAAGCGTTATCGATTTCAACGAAGGAGATTTCGAGCAAAAAGCGATCGAAACCCATGGCAGGATTGGAGAAGCTTCGTTGGAAAACCTGAACCGTATGTTGCAATTCTTCGGTTTTTAGAAGATACTCACACCATGGCCAGCCGAGAAAACATTCAGATCAATCTCGTCAAATTAATTGGCGGTGAGCGATTGCTTCGGCTGACCGATCCCGAGTCCGGGTTGGCGTTGGAAAAAAAGCTGGATCCGAAACAACCGGTCGTCCGCCAGAAGGAGCGGCTGCTGGATGTTTTCGAAGCTGCACTTGCCAAAGCCGCCGTCGCAGCTTGATTTCTCGGTAGGCCCCGCGTTGCTGCGCGGCCCCATTTTCCGTCCTTATCGGTAGGGCTCCGCATCGGTCCCCTCCGTCCCATTCGTCCTATCTATCCCGCCTCAAAAACAGGTCATTTTCACCCCTTTTTTCACAAAAATACGCATTCTATTTACCTACCCATAAACGACTTAACTCCGAAAACATTACCGTAAGTTTTTCCGCAAAAACAATACCTGCTAAAACTCGCGGTTGATGAAACGAAAACTTGTTTTCGGAAACCGGGCGGAACGCACGACGCATTCGTCTTACTAGTCGCATTCCGTCCCATTCTTCAACTCTCCACTCATTAACTCCTCAACTACCCTATGACAACCCGCGTCGGCAAAATCGCCCAACTCCCCAAAGAAATCCGCGACCAACTAAATCAACGCCTCCAAAACGGCAAACAAGGCCCCGAAATTTTGGCGTGGCTCAACCAATTGCCTGAAACCAAAAAGTTGCTCGCCGAAAAATTTGATGCCACACCCATCAGCAAGCAAAATCTCTCCGAATGGCGGCGCGGCGGCTACGAAGAATGGTTGCGCTTTCAGGAACGCCAGCTACGCATCCAGCGCATCACCGAAGAAGGCGTCTGCTCCATGCGCCAGGAAGACCGATGCGACGACGACCTTTTCGAACACGCCGGTCGCATCGCCCTCGCCGAACTGATGGCCGAAATGGATTCCCTTCACGAACTCAAACCCGATGATCGCTTTAAACGCCTGCGCACTTTGACCTCCGAATTGTCGCGCCTTCAGAACGCCT
>DASXHY010000429.1:0-3253 GCA_036488095.1 Verrucomicrobiia bacterium
AAATAAAACGAATCGCCGCGTTGTACGACAAATGGCGATTCTGTTCCTCCCGCTCCGGTGCCGGTCGAAGAATCGATGAAAACTGCCTGACGATTTTTCCACGTCAGCAAATCATCGCTGCTCACGCAGGCGACGATGTGGTTGCCACCCGTTGGCTTGCTGGTGGCTGTGTAATACATCACCCACTTTCCATTTACGCGCAAAATGAATGGGTCTCGAGCGTCGTAGCCGTCCACGACCATCGGATTTTTTGGAGATCGCGTCCACGTTTTCAAATCCGTCGATGTCGCGAGATGGATTTTATACTTCGTGTGGTCCGTGTCGCCCGCGCAATAGAACATATAATACAGTCCGTCGTGATAAACGACATCCGGGGCCCATAAATGAACTTCGTTCCACGGCGGATTGGTAGCCACGTCGAGCGCAAAAGGCTGCTTGTCCCACGGTTGTTGCAACAAGTTAGTCGCAGTTGCATGCGCGAAATGGATTTCCTTAAGGGGATCCGCTGGTTCCTGCCGGGTGATGCCGAAAATATTCCAAATGCCGCCGGCATCACGGATGAAACAATGGTCGTTAATATACCATTTTTGTTTCTCACCAACACTTGGGTCGTAAATTCGCACAAACTCGCCACATGTTACCGAGACTGGCCGCGGGAGGTTTTCAGCCAGCGCAATTCCGGCCAGCAGGCTCAAGGCAATCCCGACCGTGAGTGTTGCTTTAAAGAATTTTCCGTCGGGCATAAGGTACTGGCGTTGTGGACAGGATATATTTGGAGGAGATAGGCTCAACGATTCAAGTTAAATTCCGCGTTGGCTTCGGTGGGGCAAAGGCCACACCTTGATCTCCTGTTTGCCGTTGGTGATGGTTTCGATCGCACCCGGGAAGGGATGTTTTCCGTTGCGTCGGTTTCCAAAGTAATCGGTATCAATTCGAAGCTTTGAGGCGTCGGCATTTTCAAAGGCACAGTCGGAAACTCTGGTTTTGCCGAGCAGGCCGGTGGTCACCAGTTTGCATTTTGCCTCGTCCCGCCATGCCTTGTCGCCGGCGAGGCTGAGATACCAACCGTCCGATTTTTGGGTCAACGTCATGCCCGTGTCGAAATCCGGGGCGATGACGGGCGCGGCGTCGAATTTCGAGGGTTGCGAGCCTTTGGTGAAGACGTTGCCGGCGGTGAAACACGGAAGCGCCAAGTCATCCAGGGAATGGAGATTGCCAGGCGCGACAAAAAGGTTGTTGTAAAACCGATGGTCGCCGCTGTCGCCGTTCGTGGCAGAATACAACCCGGCGATTTGCGTGGAATGGGCCACCAGGAAAGGCGTGCTGCGTTTGTCATTGCGATTGTTGTGAATGTCTCCGGCGATGAGGTTGTGCACAAAGGCGATGCCCTGCGAATTCAGCGAGAATCTTTTGGACAAGAACAAATTGTTGGCGACCAGAATCGGGCCATGCTGCATCTCAAAAAAAATGTCCCCGCCGCTGTTGTCGTGAAATAAATTGCCGGTCACGTGCGCGCCTTGCGCCATCCAGTCGAGCCAGAGGCCGGTAACATCGCCACAGCGATAGATGTGATTGTGGCTGATGGTGACATCAATCGCGCCGTGAAACTTGATTCCCGACATCTCTGCGCCGCCAAAAAGCTGGCGGGCGTGTATGTCGTGAATTTCGTTGCCAGTGATGGTGCTATACGAACAGCCGAGACTGCCAACAATGCCCGTTTGTTCACAATGCGAGATTTCATTGTAGCGAACGATGTGACTGCCGACCGTCGCCTTGTTCCAGCCGTTGGTCAGCGCGCGATTGATCGTGCCGACGTAGCCCTCAGCCGATTCGGCGCGGTTGTCCCATTCGTCGCCGTATTTGCCCAGCGCGACACCGCAGCAGGTTGAATTTTTGATCTGGTTGCTCTCGATGATCCAGCCCTTGCACCAATAGGCGGAGATGATGCCGATCTGGGCGGCTGTCGGCGGCGCCCACGGCGTGGCGGCGTTGCGCAAATCAAAACCGCGCACGGTCAGGTAGTTCACCCCGGTTTTCTCCGGCGTGAACACCGTCTTGCGGACATTGATTTCCGCGGAGAACTCGTTCGGATTCTCACCTTCGAACTGCGCCCAGATAGAAGTCATGTCGCCGCTCACTTCCCCAAACCAAAAGGGTGTTTTGCCCGCTGGCTTCAAAACGTCATCTCGACTGGCCGCCTCGGTCAGCCAGTCGCCGTTGAGATAAACCTCGCCGGTATGGACTTGCCGGCCTTTGTTGGCGTGGAACCAGTCACCGTGAATCAGGTCGGCGTAGGGATTGAACGCGCCGAAGAAAGAATTCGGAATCTCCGCTTTCCATGTGTCGTTCGTGACGCGCTCCCAATGCTTCACGATTTCCGAGCCGGTGATGACGGGCCGCTCGCCCGGGGCGGCCTGATAAACGATTCGTTTCGCGTCCGAAGTGCCGCCGCGCGGCGGACGGATGCGCTCGCGATAGATGCCTTCATGCACGGTGATGACATCGCCTGCCTGCGCCATATCCGCCGCGCGTTGGATGGTGCGAAACGGAGCCTTCGCGGTTCCCGGATTGGCATCGTCGCCGTTGGTGGCGACGCAGAACTCGGTTGCCTGGGCCGCGCCCGTGAGCGCCGCCAGGAAGGTGAGAAATAGAATTTTAATTTTAATAGGTGAATGCCAGTAATATAAAATGTCGCCGAGGTCTACCCTATTCCGGTCAAGCGGGCGATCGTTCACGACGGTTGGACAGTAGGTTCCCTGCAGGCGTTTCATATTTCAGATTCGTTGTGCGTTTTTATTTTTTTAGTACGAGAACAGCCGGGATTAGGCGGGAATAGGCGTGAAATCAAGTGCTTACGTGGGCAATTCGCGCGGGTTTGTAACTCCTTGGTGGCAGCGCCGGGTCTGATTTTTGATTGCGGCATAAAAATATTTTTTTTACCCAGCAATTTGCGGCAATTATTAGCAATTATCAGCAAAATCAAGGACTTACGACTGCGGAGGAAAGTTCCAAATTCCAAGTTCTCCGCCTTCGCTTTGGGCTTCGGCGTGACCGCGTCGAAACGCAGTGAAGACGGGGCAAGCACCAGAGAAATTCCAAATCCCAAGTTCCAAAAGCGTGGGCGGATATGGTGCAGTCAGAACATGGGTAACACTTGAGGTTCAATACATAGGTAACACTATGTTGGTTAGAGGTTACACATTAAGGTTTGGGCTGACCAGCTTCGGGCGGGCGGATATCCGCCCGCCCGAAG
>DASXHY010000430.1:0-4851 GCA_036488095.1 Verrucomicrobiia bacterium
CCCGTCAAATACTACATTACTAGGAACTGACCCGTTTCTTACTAGAAACTGACCCGTTTCGACCCGTTTCCGAAATTATCAACCCTGAAACTTGATCCCTAAACGAAAGACGCACGAGTAGGAAACGAGAACGCGCCGGACTCGCTCTCAAACCTTCGTCCGAAAATAATCAATCGTCTTCACCAACCCCTCCGCCAGCCGGACTTTCGGCTCCCATTTCAGAAGCTTCTTCGCCTTCGTGATGTCCGGCTTCCGCTGCTTGGGATCGTCCTGTGGCAAAGGTTTGAAAATAATTCTGCTCTTCGAACCGGTCACACGGACGATTTCCTCGGCAAATTCCAACATCGTCATTTCCGTGGGATTGCCGATGTTCACCGGCAAATCGTAATCACTCATCATCAGCCGGTAGATGCCCTCAATCAAATCCGACACGTAACAGAAGCTGCGCGTCTGGAGTCCTTTGCCAAAGACCGTCACCGGCTTGCCCTTCAGCGCCTGGCTCACGAACGCCGGCACCACGCGGCCGTCATTGAGCCGCATGCGCGGGCCATAGGTGTTGAAGATGCGCACGATGCGTGTCTCGACTTTGTGCTCGCGATGATACGCCATGGTCATCGCCTCGGCGAACCGCTTGGCTTCATCATAACAACCGCGCGGTCCGATGGTGTTCACGTTGCCCCAATACTCCTCCGTCTGCGGATGCACGAGGGGATCGCCGTAAATCTCGGACGTGGAGGCAATCAGGAAACGCGCCTTTTTGTGCATCGCCAGGCCCAGCGCCTTATGCGTGCCGAGCGAACCGACCTTGAGCGTTTGAATCGGCAACTCGAGATAATCAATCGGGCTGGCGGGCGACGCGAAATGCCAGACGTAATTTACCGGCACATCGAGGAAAATATATTCCGTCACATCCTGTTGGATGAATTTGAAATTCGGATTGCCTCCGAGATGCGCGATATTGTCCACCGAGCCGGTCACGAAATTGTCGATGCCAATGACCTTGTGTCCGCGGGACAGGAGCAGGTCGGTGAGATGCGAGCCGAGAAAGCCGGCGGCCCCAGTGACGACGGAAGTCGGTTGTTTTGTTTTGGCGCGGTTGTTCATCGGATAAATCAAATCGTTAAACGAGTGGGATGGTTTAAGGAGTTGCGGCGCAATTGGCAATCTTTAACGGCGGGAAAGAGGGGCGCATATCAATTTTTGACACTGCGAAAAAGCGCGGCAATAGCTGCGGAGCAGCGTCGGATGGTAGCCCATGGCGTGAGCCGTGGGAACCGCGTTCGGGATTCGCAAGCCTCGGAGAGGCGAAAGAGAAAGACATTGTGCAGCATTCTTTCGCCGCTCCGCGGCTCTGCTGCTTCATCTATTCGATCATTCCCACGGCTCACGCCACGGGCTACCATCCAACGCCGCTCCGCGGCTAAGATACTGCTCAATTTTTGATATGCGCCCGGGGAAACAGCCATTTCGGGGCAGCGTTGTGCCGCTGCCAAGTTGCGAAAGCGGGACGCGGGAATTCTATTTCGCGCCCACGCCGCCCAGTACCGCCGGCAGGGTCCGCCACAAAATCTTCACATCGAGCCAGAGGGACCAGTTATCGATGTATTCGAGGTCGAGCCGCACCCAATCCTTGAAATCCACCACGTTGTTGCGGCCGCTCACCTGCCAGAGACAGGTCAGGCCGGGCTTCACGCTCAGGCGGCGGCGGTGCGACAAATCATCGAACCGTTTGACTTCATCCACCGGCAGCGGCCGCGGGCCGACGAGGCTCATCTCGCCGCGCAGCACGTTAAAAAATTGAGGGAATTCATCCAAGCTGTACCGGCGGAGGATTCTTCCGACGGGCGTAACGCGCGGATCGTTGGTCACTTTGAAAACCGGTCCGCGCATTTCATTCAGGGCCGCCAGCTCGTGTTTGCGCGATTCGGCGTCAATGGCCATGGTGCGGAATTTGTAGATGGTAAATGGCCGGCCATTCAACCCGGACCGTTGCTGGCGAAAAAACACGGGGCCGCGCGAGGTCAGTTTGATGAGCAAAGCGATGACCAAATACACCGGCGCAAGCACGAGCAGAACGGCGGCGGCGATAACAAAGTCAAAGGGACGCTTCAAAGCGCTTTGCCAGCCGGTTTCGGGCGTGGTGCGAAAAACCATCACGGGCTGGCCGTAAAAATCGTCGAAAGTCGTGCGCGAAATCTGAGTTTTGAAAAAATCAGCGATGAGCCAGGCTTCGACGCCTTCCAGTTCGCACGCGCGAATCGCTCCCTCGACCTGCTCAAAATTGGCATGTTTCGCGCTGAGAATCACGCCGTTCACGGAATGCTCGTGCAGCAATTGGACGAGTTGCTCGAGGGTGGAGTCGTTCAGATTCAACGTCGCAATGACTTCGATATTTTCCTCCGTCCGTTCCTTGATCTCCTGCCGCATGCGGATGGTTTCATCATCGGTGCCGATGAGCACAAAATGCCGTTTGTTCTGGCTTTGGGACATTTTGCTGCGAAAGACAGCGCTCACCAATTCCTCGCGGACTATCACGAAACAGAAGCTGATGACGCCAAACCAAAGCGGAACCCAGCGGGCGACGGCCGAGACGAGCGCTTTGCTGAAAAAGAGCGCCAGGATCAAGCCCAGGATCATCAAAACGCAGCCCCGTAAAAGCTGTCCGTATTTTGTTCGGCGCGAGGACAGGATGGGGCGCGAATAGAAGCCCTGGCCTTCCAGCACCAGTGGAGCAAGAAAAATCAGCACCGGGTAAATCCACACCAGTTTCTCAAACGGTACGCTGGGATTATTTCCCATTGGCTGCAATCCAAAGTGATAAATGATGCGAGGATCAGCGCGCAAGCGGTACGCCAGCCAAAAGCTCAAGGCAAACAAGCACGCATCCACCAATTGGTAGACTTGCATTCTTATTTGGCGGTCTCGACGCAACATAAACGTCAGTCTCAGCGAGCTTTACAGGTTTAACAAATCGCGGCACCAAATGCAATCGTCGGCAAATTTCGGCCAATTTTTCAGCGTTGCGCGGCGACCGTGGCATTGGCCGGCCGGGGAGTCAGTTGAAATTGCGGCACGGCCGCCGCAATCAACTGTTTGAGTTCGCCATAAACGGCATCTTCCTTGCCCGGCTCGCAGAAGGCGTAATATCTCACGTAAGCCCAGCGCTGCAGCACCCCAGTCAAAAGCAATTGCCGGGTCATGGACCACATTCTCCCAAAACCGGACCGGTCATTGCTCAATTGGCCATCGGCCACATACCAATAAACGTACAGGCACCGCCGGGTGATTGTTTTGCCGTCTACAGGTATCGATTCGTCGGCCACGATTTTGACGACGGGCAAATCATACGGTTGCGGTTGGTCCACGCGGATTGTCTCCTGCGTGATTTGCCGAATGTTCATGCCCTGCCCTCGCAGGCAATAATCCGCCTTATGAATACTCGTGCGGTCGGTGCCCATCAGCACCACGCCGGATACAAACTGGCCCACTCCGGGTTTGTAATACACCCGGTCGGCCAGGCTGGTGTCTTTGGGCAGCATTGCGAGCGAGGCAGCGGCGGGTTCCTCACCCTTGGACTCGAAATCCAACACGTACTCAGGCAAATAAATCTGCCAGCGCTCGCTCCCGGGAATCGGACTGGCCTTCACCCCGGCTGGTCCGAGCTTTTGCGGTACTGCCGCCAGCAGGAACGCGGTTCCCGCCATCAATGCCAGCGCGCTGGCGCAAAGAATGGATTTGCGACTCTTCATGCTCACGCGGGCACCTCCGCGGGTTTTCTTTTCTTTTCCAGGAAATCACCAAGCCAAAACAGCGCCAGCACCGCCGGCACATACGGCAACAGGCTGAATATCGTGCTGTCGTGCACGGATTTTCCCGCGGATTGCCCGCCGAACCATTCGGCGGCGATAATGATGAGCAGCAACCGCAGGACATTCCCCGCGATGGCCAGCGGGACCGCCAGCGCAATCAACAGGGCCCGCTTCCAAAACGAACGGAACACCACAAAGCCAAAAACAATCGCCAGCATCACCGTCACGATGAGGCTGCGAATGCCACCGCAAGCCGCCGCCACCTCGTATTGATAATGTCCGCTCGGATCGATGAGTTGCGTTCCCTGCCGGATGACGTGCGAACGCAAAACGGTGTGCGCAATGATTTCAACCAGCCGCATCGCGACGTGGCGAAGCGGAACCGTAATGAATTCGGCGAGCGTCCCGAACGGCACGCAAAAGATGAAGAGAAAAAAGGGAAAGAAACTCGCACGCAAAAATTTCGGCCCCCACGTCAGCCCCATGATCCCGTAAATCCCCGTGAACAGCGCCACGATGGAAATGCGCGGCTGTTGCACCCGGTAACCGACAATGTGCAGCAGCAGCCCCAAGGCGACGAGCAGCAATCCCGGCGTCCACGTCTGCATTGGTTGCCGCAACAATTCCTTGCGCTTCCACCAGAACAGGCCGATGACAATCAGCGGCGCAATCATCATTTGGTTGTCATCCGTCTCTCCTTCGGCGGACCGGGAACTGCCGATAAGATAAATCCATTTTAACAACGACGGCGTATCGAGAAAACCAAAGGTGGAATTGCCGAGGAATTGAAACAGCGCGAGCCACGCGGCCAGCAGCAGGAAGAAAAAGCCCTTGTTGGGCAGCTGACGCCAGCCGTCCACCAGGTCGGTTTGAAACTGATCCAGAATTCCAATTGTCGTCTGATTGTCCACGCGCGCTACTGTTCAGCTTCTTAGATACAAAATTGGGGGGAATTGCTCAATTAAAATCGAGCGAAAAGCGCCCTGCGGCTAAAGGAATTCCTTAGCTTTTTCTGAGTTTCGTTAACTTTTTCAACTTTTTC
>DASXHY010000456.1:0-2742 GCA_036488095.1 Verrucomicrobiia bacterium
GACCGAAGTCTTGGCCACTCACACCGCGGCATTGTTTCGTACGGCCGTTGAACGCGCGGTCGAATTGTTGCGCGCGGGTGAAGTGGTGGCCTTGCCTACGGAAACGGTCTACGGGCTGGCGGCCAACGCGCTTGATTCAAGAGCCGTCGCCCGCATTTACGAAATCAAAGGCCGCCCCGCGCACAATCCGATTATTGTTCACGTGGCGAGCAGCGAGATGGCGAGGCGTTGCGTGAGCCAGTGGCCGCCGCTGGCGGAAAAACTTGCGCGGGCATTCTGGCCCGGCCCGCTGACGGTGGTGCTGCCGCGCGACCGGAAAATTCCTGATAACGTCACTGCCTGCGGCGAAACGGTGGGCGTGCGCTGGCCGAGTCATCCATTTATCCAGGAGGTCATTCGCGCCTGCGATTTTCCCTTGGCCGCGCCGAGCGCGAATTTATCCAACCAGATTTCCCCGACCAACGCAGGGCACGTTGCGCGGCAGCTTGATGGGAAAATTCCGCTGATTGTCGACGGCGGGCAATCGCAGGTTGGCCTTGAATCCACAGTGCTGGATCTGACAGCCACGCCGCCGCGGTTATTGCGGCCCGGTATGATTCATGAAGAGGCGCTGATGGCGGTGACGGAAAAATTGACCCTCGGTTTCGGCGACAGCCAAGAAATTCTGAAAAGCCCCGGCCAACTTCGCAAGCATTACGCGCCGAAAGCGAAGCTGATCATTTTGAAATGGCGGGACGAGGCGGACTTGCGTGCGAAACTCTCGCCCCTCGCCCCTCGCCCCTCCACCCTCCACCTCCTCGCCCACACGCACATACCCTCGCAAGCGGGGTTCGCGCGCGTGAGCGTGATTCCGCACGATGCGGAGGCCTTTGCGCGCGCGCTTTACGCTGAGTTGCATCATTGCGACGAGCTGGGGGCGGAGTTGATCGTGGTGGAAGAACCGCCCAGCGAATGGCGGGCGATTGCGGATCGGTTGAAACGTGCCTCGTCCGAATAGCGTCCATGAGGAAAGCGGCCTGGCGCGGTCAAATGGAAGAGCGGCGAAAGAATTATGCAAACACGTTGTAACAATGAGACCTGGAGTGCGGCCGTCCACGGCCGCAGCAATGCGAAGATTGCGGCGATAGGAAAATTGGCGATTTTTTTGGAAAGGCACGTTGCTGCGCCCGGGGCGAGCGCACTCCGCAGGCGCAACGGTTTGTTTGACGAATCAAAACGGATGCCTCAATCTTCATCCACGATGAAATGGTTTGGAATTTTGTTGGCGGCGATGACGTGCGGATTGTCCGTTTGGGCGCAGGATGTGGATACTTCGACGCTCGATACGAATGTCACGGATCGGGCCTTCGCCGAGATGACCAACTCAATTGCGCAGGACGTAAAGACGCCGGCAAATGTCCGCACAATGTCTTTGCAGGATTGCATCCAGGTGGCGCTGGAACACAACTTCACCATCAGAATAGCGCGCTTCAATCCGGCGCTCGCGCGTTATGCGTTGTGGGGCTCTTACGGCGTCTACGATCCCACGTTTAGGGCGAGTTACGATCATGATTACAACCTTTTGCCTGGGGGTGTTGACGCGCAAGGGCGGTCGTTCAACGGAGTGGAATCCGAAGCGGACAATGTGGACACCGGCCTGGCGGGGCTGTTGCCGTGGGGCTTGAATTACAATTTGGGTTTGAACGCCTCCGACCAAAGCGGCACGCGGCCGTCGGTGCTGACCACGACCAACATGACGGGTTTTTTAACGAACGTGTTTTTTGACACGAGCTCGAATCCGGTTGTCCTGCTCTCGCCCACGTTCGCCACGAGGGGCGGGCGGTCTCCGTTTGAAACGACGACGGCCACCGCGGGAGCGCTGACCCTGAGCCAGCCGCTGTTGAAAAATTTTTGGATTGATGCAGACCGGTTCACGATTTTCGTCAATAAAAAGGAACTGGAAAGGAATGAGGCGGATTTTCGTGACACGTTGATGAGCGTCATCACGGAGGTCGAGACGGCCTATCTGCGGCTGATTCAGGCGCAAGAGGATATCAGGGTCCAGCAAACGGCTTTGGAATTGGCGGATCGCACGGCGGCTGAAAATAAAAAGCGAGTACAGGTCGGGGCGATGGCACCCCTTGATGAGCAGCAGGCTGAGGCGCAAGCGGCCTCCAGTCGGGCGGCGCTGTTGAGCGCGGAAGCCAAGGCCGGCACCCAGCAACGTGTATTGAAGAGTTTATTGAGCGACAGTTACACAAATGAATGGCTCAATATCTTTATTCAACCCGTCGACAAGCTGGTAGCCATTCCGCAACAGTTTAATTTGCAGGAGAGTTGGCGGAAAGGCCTCGCGCAAGGCGGTTCTCCGGTGCGATTGCAGCAATTGCGAATCGCTTTGCAAGAGAATGATGCGCGGGTCCGATTGCAAAAAAACCAACTTTTTCCGGAACTGGATTTGACCGGTAGCTACGGGTATAACGGCGCCGGGAGGGAATTCAGCGGCGCGTTCAGCCAAATCCAGGATCGTACGGCGCCATTCTGGTCGATTGGCGCGGTGTTGAATGTTCCCTTGAGCCAAACCGCGGCGCGGAATAATTTGAAGGCCGCCAAGGCTTCGCGCGATCAGCAGGCGCTCACGATAAAATACCAGGAGCAGAACACGTTGATATCGATTGAAAATGATATTGCCACCGCGCGCACCGATTACGAGTCCGTCCAGGCCACGCACACGGCGCGGCTCTACGCGGAGGCGGCGCTGGA
>DASXHY010000464.1:0-2131 GCA_036488095.1 Verrucomicrobiia bacterium
AATGAGCGGCAATCCCAGATATTCGGGCAACAACTTCTTTTGTTTCATCAAAACACCGCGCGCGTCCACCAAAAAAGCGCCGTCTGATGTAAATGGATCGGAAATTTCCCTTTCGCTGGTGATCCACGCGACTGGCTTTCGTTCCACCACACGAATATCGATCTCGCCTGGTAATTTTCGCACCACCTGAACTTCGTCAGTCTGAGGAAGCTGCTGTATGCGATCGTGGACCCGCGCGAGGTTGACCCTGAAAAGATTTTCGCCTTCATGCAGATCGGCCGCTTTCAAAACCTGTTCACGCTGCAAACTGCCGTCAGTCTGGAGTTCAATGGCCTTCAGTTGAAAATCCGAATTCTCAAACAACAGGCGTCTTGCCGCTTCGCGCACGCCTGCGTAGGCGGCGCCAACTAACGCAGCGAGTAAAATAACCCTTAAGAGTACGCCCGTGGCCCTTCGAATGCGATGCTGCGTCGCCCTACGGGAGCGGACCTTCACATCGAGCAAATGCTGCTGCCGCCGCTGGCGAACATTGGATACGCGTCGATTGCGCGACCGGGAGCTTTTTTGGCCAAAAGTCATTTGTCGCTCCCTTCCGTTCTGGCGCGAGCGTGCCCGCCGTAGCCTTGGCGAAGGCGGGAGAGCGCGATAATGCGGGCGCAGAGATCAACATAGCCAATTCCGGCAGCCGCAGCCGCCTCGGGCAGCAGGCTCGCTTCGGTCATTCCGGGAATTGTGTTTGCTTCCAGCACGAACGATTTCCCCGAATCGGAAAGCAGGATGTCTACGCGGCCGTAAACAACGAGGCCGAGTGCGCGAAAAGCACACAGCGCCTGCTCCTGAATTTCTTTCGTCTTAGCGGGATCGATTTTCGCCGGGCAAACGTGCTCGGCGGCGCCGCCGGCCTGCGGATTCAGAAACGGGTACTTGTTGTTGAAGTCGTAAAAACCGCCCTTTGGAATTATTTCAAGAATTGGCAGGGCTTGATCACCGAGGACACCTATCGTCAATTCACGGGCCGGCACAAATTGTTCTATCAACAATTTACGATCGTACTTGCCGGCCTCCGCCATCGCCGAATCAAGCTCGCTCGCGTCTTTGACAATCACTACGCCAACAGTGGAGCCCTGCCGCGGCGCCTTGACCACCAGCGGGATCGAAATCGTTGGATGGTGACCGGCTTCGACAATCTCCCATTCCGGAGTAACGACGTTGTGCTCGCGAAATTTTTCTTTCGACAAAATTTTATCGAACGCCGCCCGGCTCCCTTCGACACCGTCACCGGTATAAGGCACGCCCCGCTCCTCCAGAATCTTTTGGAGCTGACCGTCTTCGCCGAAAGTGCCGTGAATGGTGATGAAGGCAAAATCGACATCTTTCGGGAGCGCGAACTGTTCATCCCGAACATCAACATCGACGACTTCTGCGCCTAACGAGCGAAGCGCTTTAGAAACGCCGCGGCCAGTCGCGAGGGATACATCGCGTTCCGAACCCGGCCCACCCATTAAAACCGCGATTTTTTTTGGGAAGTTTTGAGGTGTCGCGATCATCACGCCGGTTCTCCCACGATTTGCACTTCGGTTTCCAATTCGATTCCGCGCTTTGCCCGGGCAGTTGCCTTGATCCTGTCGATTAACTCGAGCATTTCTGCCGCTGTCGCCCCGCCGTCGTTGACGATGAAATTACCATGCACTTCCGACACTCGCGCTTTTCCGACTCGCGAATTTTTCAGTCCCAACTCGTCAATCAGCTTGCCGGCGGGACATGAATCAGGGTTTTTGAAAATGCAGCCTGCACTTTTCGCCGCCGGTTGCGACGTGCGGCGTTTTTCCTGCGACGCGTCTAGCTTGCGCACGATTTCTTCGAGCGGGGCGGGGTTTCCGCGAAAAACGGCGGACACTGCAAAGTTTTTTTCCAACAACGGGAAATTCCGGTAATGCACTTCCAGTTCGTCACGGGTTTTTGTCTGCGCCTCGCCGTTGGCGTCGAGGTAACGAACTTTCACAACGTTTTCGAATGTCTGCGCGCCCATTGCTCCTGCGTTCATTCGCAAGCCGCCGCCGACCGCTCCTGGAATTCCTTCCATCCACTCCAGCCCGCCAATGGCTGCTGTCTTCGCTGCGTAAGCAACTTC
>DASXHY010000486.1:0-1586 GCA_036488095.1 Verrucomicrobiia bacterium
GAAGTCTGGAATGGCGTTGAAAGGGAGTTAGCTAGAGAACTCCCCGTAAAAGTACAGCGTAAACGGTAGGGCGCGTCACTCCGTGCGCGCCGTTTGGGCGAGTCGAGCAGCGGCGCGCACGGAGTGACGCGCCCTACCATCCCGATTCCAGCATTACTCCGCAGGACTCTTCAGCAACATCTGCAAGGTATTCGTGCTGACGGCGGCGGGATGGCCCTGGTAACGCACCGTTCCATTGGTATCCACGAGCAGGACACAAGGCAGGGAGGTGACGCCGGCGGCTTTCAGGAATTTTCCATCCGGATCCAGCGCGCACGGAAAATCAATTTTTGGGTCGGCCTGTTGCACGTCAGCTTCGATTGCAGTGGTGACACCGAGCACTTCGATTTTTCCGGCGAAAATTTTGTGGAGGTCGTTCAGTTGGGGAATCCATTTCCGGCACGCGGCGCTTTTCGGCGACCAGACGCTGATGATCGCAAATTTGCCGGCGAGGTTCGGCGGCTGGCCCACCCAGTTTTCGAAATTCAATTCAGGCGCGGTCTTGCCGATGGGTGAATCTTCGGAAACGGCGTCGGACAATCCCGCTTCGGAATAATGCGCCCGGATTTGTGTTTCCTCGGCCTCGCGAGATGCTTGCAGTCGCGCGTTGAGCGCCGCCGCCAGATTTTGCTGGAAGCGTTTGTCGTCATCGAGCCGCTTTTGCTCGGCTTTTTCCGCGGTGGTGGGGTTGTAGTTGAAATCCCGTTGCAATTCCGGACTGAGAAATTGCAGTTTCACGTTGCTCATGCCGTGATCCGATGTGAAAAAAAGGTCCGTGGCGTTCGCGCCGAAAATCGTGACGTTGCTGTAAGTAGTGGAACCGACGGTCATGAAATCCAAGTTCGTCGGAGCGGCGCAAAGCGAAAGGGCACTGGCAATCCATGCGCCACAAAGAAACAACCGGTACATCATAGCCTTAATTTATAGCAAATTGCGCGCCGATAACAACTTGTGGCTGATGATTTAATGGCGCACTTTTTTGGCTTCTCCTCGCAAAAAGGGGTGCCTCGGGGCCATAAACACGCGGGGTTGACTTGAATCGTGGAACGGCGATTATCCAAATCATGGACACCAATCAAATCGCGGAGCTGGTCAAAAAAATAATTGTCGCGGTCGAAAAACGGCTTCCGGAATACGTCGCGGTCGAGGAGGACCGCAGCCGGAATGAGGGCAACAGCGCGTTGTGCATCATTGACGACAACGGCGGTGTGCACGGGAAAATGTTTGGCACGGACAAAATCCGCCAGCGGCACGCGTTTCGCGTGGCGTGGACGAAAGCGAGCCAGGTATGGATCACGGGAATCAAAACCGGTGAATATGAAAAGCTGGTGTTCACCGGCCAGGTGGATGATAAAAAATTTGGCATCATCCGCCCGGATTTTATCGGCTGGGAAGGCGGGCAGCCGATTGCGGTCGATGGTCGGGAAAAATTGTCGATCGGGTTCAGCGGCTTTCGCGGGACGAGCGATTTGGAAATTGTGCAAAAGGCGATGGTGGACGTGCTGGGAGGGAAGTGAGCCAATTTTGATTTCCGATTTCCGATTTTT
>DASXHY010000603.1:0-6028 GCA_036488095.1 Verrucomicrobiia bacterium
CGTTCGTTATCTTTGGCGATTACGACGTGGACGGCGTCACTTCGACGACCTTGCTCCTCGAAGTTTTCAACAAACTCGGATGGCAGGCGAATTTTTATCTGCCGCATCGGATGGATGAAGGCTACGGCTTGAGCCAGGACGGCGTGGAAAATTGTTTGAGAAAATTTCCCACGACGCTGCTGCTGGCCGTCGATTGCGGGTCGACCGCCGTGGGAAGCATCGCATGGCTTCGCGAGCGCGGAGTGGATGTGATTGTGCTGGATCATCACCAGGTTTCCTCCCCTGCCCCGGCGGCGGTGGCGCTGGTGAACCCGCAGCTTCGTAGGACAGGCGTCTCGCCTGTCTCTGATTCTCATAACAATGGAGACAGGCGAGACGCCTGTCCTACGTTTACGGAGCTTTGCTCGGCGGGACTGGCGTTCAAACTTGCGCACGCAATTGTCAAACGCGGGCGCGAAACCAACCTGCCCGGTTTTGCGGATTTTGATTTGCGGCCGCTGCTTGATCTCGTGGCGCTGGGGACGATTGCCGACATTGTCCCGTTGACGGGTGAAAATCGGCTTTTGGTTTCAGCCGGGCTGGAACGGCTAAATACCACGCAACGCCCCGGACTGATTGCCCTCAAAAAAGTCGCGCAATGCCCGGAAGCGCTCGGCACGTATGAAGTTGGTTTTCAACTCGCGCCGCGGTTGAACGCCGCCGGCCGGCTGGAAACCGCCGAGGAATCCTTGCGCCTGCTGCTAGCGCGAGACGAGGCGGAGGCCATGCCCATTGCGCAGGCGCTCGACACGCGCAATCGCGAGCGGCAAAAAATCGAGCGCAGCATCGTCGACGAAGTCATCGGCGCGGTGCGCGCGAAATTCAATCCGGAAACCGATTTCGTCATCGTCGAGGGACAATTGCTTTGGCACATCGGCGTGGTGGGCATTGTGGCGTCGCGCGTGTTGCAGGAATTTTATCGGCCGACAATCATTATTGGCGGCGAAGGTGCCGAATGGCGCGGCTCGGGTCGCAGCATTGCGGGTTTTGACCTTGCCGCCGCGCTGCGCGAATGCACAGACCTGCTCGTGCGGCACGGCGGCCATGCCATGGCAGCGGGCTTGAGCATTGCCGCGGCGAACCTGGACGCGTTTCGTGAGCGCCTCAACGACCACGCGCGGCGCACTCTCAAGCCGGACGATTTGCACGCGCCGCTGCGGCTGGATGGCGAAGTTGGCCTGGACGAAATCACGTTGGAACGGCTCGCCGAATTGGATCGTTTGCGTCCGACGGGCCAGGGAAATCCCGGCGTGCAATTTTGCGCGCGCAAACTTTCGCATCAACGCCCGCTTCAGCGCATCGGCGCGGACAAGAAGCACGTGAAGATGTGGGTCACGGATGGCGTCGCCACGCACGAAGCGGTTTGGTGGGGCGCAGGAAATGGCTCGTTGCCCGTCGGGAAATTCGACCTCGCCTTCGCGCCGCAGATCAACCAATTCAACGGCAAGCGGGCGGTGCAGTTGAAGGTGTTGGACTGGAGGGCGGCGGGGTGACGTGTTGCGTGTTGCGTGATTACTTTTCTTGCACGGGAAGCATTTATCAGCATTCGATTGCGACTATGAAAATCTCGATTCTTTTGCTTTTAGCAGCGACTGTTGCCACAGGCTGCTCAAGTCCTAAACCGCAGGTCCAGACCGTGCCCTCGCGCTTGCAAGGTCAAATCGATCCATCACAACCGCCATATATTTACGTCGACGGCGAAGTCCGAGTCCGGGGACAATTTGCGTGGACAAATGGCATGACGTTGCAGGATGCGATCGACGAGGCACACGGATTCACCGACTTCGCATCCCGCAAGTTCCGCGTGAGGCATTCCGATGGCTCTTTGGATATTTACGAATTGGATTCGAAAATGCATCTGACAAACAATCTCCCCGTGTTGCCGGGTGACCGAATTTTCAGCCCTCGCCATTTTCCTTTTCTTTGATGTCCCTAAACGAGTTGCGCGTCCCACGTTGCGTGAATACGATTCGAGCGCTCTAGCATGGAACACGCAACACGCAACACGCAACACGCCACTGCCATCATAGTCGCCGCCGGCAAAGGCACCCGCATGGGACCGAACGTGGACAAACTTTTCCTCGAAGTCGCTGGCAAGCCCGTTGTCGTGCATACGTGGAAACGTTTCGAGGAGGCAAAGTGCATCGACGAAATCATTCTCGTCGTTCGCGACGGGATGCAGCCGGCTTTCGAGGAGTTGGCCGAGAAATTTTCGCTCAGGAAGCCCTATCGACTGGTTGCCGGCGGGAAAGAGCGGCAGGATTCGGTTTGGAACGGTTTGGAAGCGGTGTCAGTGAGGTCGGAGATTGTGGCCATTCAGGATGCCGCGCGTCCGTGCACGAGCGAGGTACTGATTGAGGCAACAATCACGGCGGCCCGCGAAACCGGCGCGGCGGTCGCGGCCCAGCCAATGACCGACACGGTCAAGGAATCCGCCGATGGAAAATTAATCGAGCGCACGTTGGACCGCGCGCGGCTTTGGTCGGTGCAGACCCCGCAAACCTTTCGTGTGGAAGTAATTAGGCGCGCCCTGACCGAAGTCCGGCGCAAAGGCTTGCAGATCACGGACGACACTGCGGCCTGCGAGTCAATCGGGCAACCCGTGCGCCTCGTAGTCACAGCGCAGCCGAATCCGAAAGTGACGCGCCCCGAGGATCTGCCTTATTTGGCCGTGTTATTGCAAAATTCAAAATAGCCCTCGAAACCTGTCTACTTTGTGATATTTTCTCTGCGGCTTCATTTATGAAACGACGTTTGATTTTTGGTTTTGTTGGCGCGGTGCTTGCCGTGAATCTCTTCATTGGCGCGCGGGTTTATTCAAATTCCACTGATACCACGGAAAAAGATTCGGTGTATCCGAACATGAAACTTTTTTCCGAGGTCATGGAAAAAGTGCGCCGGGATTACGTGGATGGCACGAATCTCACTTACCAGGATTTGGTTTACGGGGCACTCAAGGGAATGGTGAACGAACTGGACCCGCACAGCGAATTTCTTGACCCGGACAAATATAAAGACCTGCAAAGCGATACCGAGGGCCATTTCGGCGGATTGGGAATCGTCATTGGGATGAAAGATAATTTCGTGACCGTCGTAGCGCCCATGGAAGATACGCCGGGCTTCAAGGCCGGCATCCAGTCTGGCGATCGCATCATCAAGGTCAACGGCAAGAGCACCGAAAACATGGCATTGGCGGACGTGGTGAAGTTGCTGCGCGGCGATCCGAACACGGAAGTGAAAGTCACCATGATGCGCCCCTCGTCCAATGAAGTGAAGGATTACACGCTCACTCGCTCCGTGATCAACGTGGACATGGTGAAGGACATCAATGGGAAGAAGGAATTTCCGCTGGGCGAAAATAAAATCGGCTACATCCGCCTCGTACAATTCGGAGAGAAAACCAGCGACGACCTGGAAACCGCGTTGAACAAACTAAAGCAACAGGGCATGCAGGCGCTGATTATCGATTTGCGCTGGAACCCCGGCGGCCTGCTGGACCAGGCGGTCGAGGTGTGTGAAAAATTCCTGCCGCGCGGGCAGCTTATCGTTTCGACGGAAGGGCGTAATTCGAGCCAGAATTCCAAACATCGCGCGTCAGGACGCGGCGACGAATTGCACGGGATGCCGATTGTGGTGCTCGTCAATCTCGGCAGCGCCAGCGCGTCGGAGATTGTTTCCGGCTGTTTGCAGGATTTGCATCGCGCAATCATTCTCGGCGAGAAAACGTTCGGCAAAGGTTCGGTGCAGAGCATCATTCCGCTGGATGACGGCTCGGCGTTGCGACTGACGACGGCGAAATATTACACACCCAGCCACAAGGTGATTCATGAAGTGGGCATCACGCCCAATATCGTCGTGCCAACGACCGATGAAGAAGACCGCGACATCCGGCTTGAACTCACGCCGGGCGGTTTGGAATCGCTGGACCCGAAGGAACGCGCGCAAGTCAAAGCCGCGCACGATCCACAACTCGAACGCGCCACGGACCTGCTGAAAGGCATCATTCTCTACACGGACCGTTCCGGCGGCCAACCGACGGAAAAAATGGCGGCGCAGGCTGAAGTGAAGTAGTCGAACGAGTTAAATGAGTGATTGGTTAAACAGTTAAACGGGTGTCGAAGCGCGGGACTCATTAACCCGTTTCACTTATTTAACCATTTAACTTACCCGCCCCATGCTCCTTGCCTTCGAAACTTCCTGCGATGAAACCAGCGCGGCGGTCGTCCACAACGGGAAGGTGCTATCGTCGGTCGTTTCCTCGCAAATCCGCTTGCACGCGGAATACGGCGGCGTAGTGCCGGAACTGGCGGCGCGCGAGCATTTGCGGAATCTGATCCCAGTGGCAAACACGGCGCTGGCCGAGGCGCAAGTAACGCCGGAACAACTCACCGCTATCGCCGCCACGCGCGGTCCGGGACTGCCAAACGCGCTGATGACCGGGTTCAAATCCGCGCAGGCCATGGCGTATACACTGCGCAAGTCGTTCCTGGGAATGCATCATCATGAGGCGCATCTTTATTCGCCTTGGGTTTCGGGCGAGCTTGAGGCGGATTTTTCGGCATTTGAACCAAACGTGGCGCTCATCGTGAGCGGCGGGCACACGATGCTCGTGCATGTTCAAGGGGAATTGAAGCATCGCGTCCTCGGATCGACGATGGACGACGCCGCCGGAGAATGTTTCGACAAAACCGGCAAGCTCATTGGCCTCCCCTACCCCGCCGGGCCCGAGATCGACCGGTTGGCGGAACAAGGTAATCCCAAAGCGTTCGCCTTCCCGCGGCCGATGATCAATGATTCGAGCGACGATTTCAGTTTCAGCGGCCTGAAGACTTCTGTTCGCTATTTCATCCGCGACAATCCGGCGTTGCTGGAAAATCAAAAGAGCGTCAGCGATTTATGCGCGAGCGCTCAGGCGGCCATCGTCGACGTGCTGGTCAAAAAGACGGTCAAGGCGGCGCGGCGATTGGATGTGAAATGCGTGACGGCGTCGGGCGGTGTGACATGCAATCGCGCGTTGCGTCGTGATCTCGCCGCGGCCTGTCGCGCGAACGGCCTGAAGCTTCGGCTCGCCGAAAAAGCGCTTTGCACAGACAACGCAGCGATGGTGGGAATATTGGCGGAAAGAAAGTTGCGGCATGCTCCTGAACAAAATGCGTTCACTGAGGAGATTCTGCCGGGGTGGGAATTGGAGACGTGTTCCGTATTGCGTGTTGCGTGATTTTGTTCCGAGGCGTTTTGACGAATTCACGCAACACGTAATACGCAACACGCCGGCCGCTACCAACTCCTATTCCGATAAATCAACATGCGGCCGGGGCCGTCGGACTCGTATTTCATGGTCAAGTCTTTCAAGTGCATCAGCATCCACGGTTGCGCCATGTTGTTGCCATTCTTTGTGAACACAATATCGTCCGCGAGATACACAGCGGAGTGAATGGCGTTGTTGCTGTCGCCGTCGAGGAAGAGAATGATGTCACCGTATTTGGTAGGATTGGCGATCTGATAATAATTCGCCTCCAGATATTTCACGGTGTAAGCCGGATCAGTGAAGCGGTCATCGGGAACTTCGTTGAAAAAATTCATCGTGCTCCAATGGCAATCCATGGAGGGATCGCCGGGGCGGGAAGGCATCGGAAACGTGTAAAGGCGCTGGCGGGCGAATTGCGGGAGCAGATAAACCAGGCCGATGCGGCCATCCGGAACATTCTTCAGGGACTCGAGCAACGGTTGAACGTCCTTGATGCGAATACCTCCGGGCCACGCCCAATATCCCAGCAACTTGTCGATGTCCGTGTCCGGCCGGATGCGCACTCCAGCCATGACGGCCGACTCGCCGGAAAGAGCATGGAGTAATCGCATCTGTTCCTCCTTGTCGTGCACCTGTTGCAGGACAAGTTCGTAATCACTGAAGCATTGCAGGTTGCCGCGCGGATACATCAACTTTTTCACCATGGCCGTGACGGCAGGGCTGAAAAAGATGATGTATCCG
>DASXHY010000604.1:0-1826 GCA_036488095.1 Verrucomicrobiia bacterium
GTTCGGCGCGAGGCGCGCCGAACGGCGCCCGAGGCGGGCGCGCTCCTCAAAAACACAACCGCATCGCCCCGGTCACCGCAATCGCATCCCCACCGTTCCCCAATGCAACTCGTTGGTGCTGCATGGAATACCGCTTTGTGAATAACAAAAGTCTGGCGTTCAATATCCTCCGCGTTATCATAGAAGACTCAATGCCGGTGCCGAAAAAAAGAATACTGGTAGTAGACGATGAGCCCTTCGTCTGCGACGCCGTCAAAATGATGCTCGCATTTGATGGGCACGATGTCGTCACCGCCAACGACGGCACGGAGGCGCTGGCCATTTTGGATAAAAACCAGTTCGACCTTGTCATCACCGATTTTGCCATGCCGGGAATGAAAGGGGACGAACTCGCCGCCGCCATCAAAGCGCGCTCGCCCAGCCAGCCCGTGGTCATGATCACCGCGTACGCTGAAATGCTGCAATCTTCGGGCAGGCAATTGCCGGGAGTGGATTTCCTCGTCAGCAAACCGTTTCTTTTGGAACATTTGCGCGAAGCAATCTCGACAGTTCTGCCGGATGCGAGTCCCCAAAAAGGCGGCGCCCAGCCCCAGGCCAACCAGGCTTGACGCAACGCGTCTTCCGTATTTCCCCCGGTCTCATTTTGCGTAATAGACCCCAATTGTTTTGGGGCCGTTCTTCCCGCATTATATTGTCAACAGGCTAACTAAGAAGAAGTACGAATGAACGCCCATTCACTAACCAGCCAGGGTTCCGCGGGAAATCCCGTTTATCAATACGGAGGTTCGGCCAAGCAACCGATTCGTTTTCTCCACCAAGCCGCGCAATTCCTGATTATCACCCTGCTGGCCGTCGCCAGTTATTTTTTAATCAGCCGCTACGTCCTGCAGTCCGTGCAGGTGGCGGGCTCCAGCATGTGGCCCACGTTGCACGACGCGGACCGATATCTTCTCAACCGCTGGGTTTACGAAATGCGAACGCCGCGCCGCGGCGAAATCGTTGTGCTGAAAGACCCGACAGACGGCGCCTACTGCGTCAAGCGCGTCGTCGCTCTGCCGGGCGAATCGGTTTTCTTCAAAAACGGCCGGCTCTTTGTGAACGGCGAGGAATTGCACGAACCTTATTTGTTGCCCGGCGTCAAAACCTTCACACCCGAGAGAGTCCAGGTCGAAATGGTCGCGTGCGGCAAGGACCGGTATTTCGTCCTGGGCGACAATCGTAACAACAGCTTTGACAGCCGCTTTTACGGCCCGGTTTCCCGTCAGAATATCCTCGGCGTCGTCATGCGCTGACCGCCAATCGGCCAATGCCAGAGGACCCGGCGGGTGATTTTCCATTCGTCATCCGTCATTCGTCATTAAGTCCCTCAGTTTAAGATTGCCCCCGCGCCTCGCACTTCGTATCGTCCACCTCACCAGCGATCAGGGCGTTTCTTATGAGAATCATCCTTCAGCAGAAGGAAACCGGGCTATACTTTAAAGACGTCGGTGTGTGGGATCCCGATCCCGCTCAAGCGATGGACTTTCTTAGTTCCACCTCCGCGATTGATTTTTGTGTCGCCAACAAAATCTCCAATGTGCAAATCGTCCTCAAATTCGAGGAGCAACGCTACGATATTGTCCTGCCATTCCTCCCGCCCAACGACGGACCTCGTAAAGCGGTTTGATTCTGCGATGCTCAGGCCGCGCGGCGGGCTTGTATACTTAGCAAACGCATAGGACTGAGGATGTCCAAGGGCATTGGGTACGCTGCCCTTATGAATACAACGAAAAACGAAGCGGGCGAATTGATTTTGAAGCGGATGTCGCAAGCCTACGGCGACGAAG
>DASXHY010000643.1:0-3014 GCA_036488095.1 Verrucomicrobiia bacterium
GTTCGGGCGAGTTGCAAAACGTAAACAAGAGCGGACGCCAGATAACCGTCGAGGCCCGGTGGACCTTGCTCCGCGATGAATACGGCAAGCCCAGGGCCGTGCTGATAATCGACACGGACATTACCGAGAAAAATAAAATGGAGGCGCAATTCCTCCGGGCGCAACGGATGGAAAGCATCGGCACTTTGGCCGGAGGCATCGCCCATGATCTGAACAACGTGCTGGCGCCGATTATGATGGCGGTGGAGATGCTGAAAGGCCTGGTGCAGACCCAGGAAGGATTGCACTTGCTCGGCACGCTGGAAAGCAGCGCCCAACGCGGCGCGGAACTGGTGGCCCAGGTGCTTTCTTTCGCGCGCGGCGTGGAGGGAAAACGGATTTCGGTCAACCCGCTCCATATCCGGCGGGACATCAGCAAAATTGTTCGCGACACATTCCCCAAAAATATCGATTTCAACCTGACACCCGCGCGGAATTTGTGGACGGTCACTGGTGACCCCACGCAGTTGCACCAGGTCCTGATGAATTTGTCCGTGAACGCGCGCGACGCGATGCCACATGGCGGCCAGTTGACCGTTAGCCTGGAGAATGTGGTCATCGATGAAGTTTTCGCCGGGATGAATCCGGAGTCCAAACCGGGCGCCTACGTGATGATCACCGTCGCGGACACCGGCGTCGGAATCCCACCGGGCATGGTCGATAAAATTTTTGAACCGTTTTTCACGACCAAAGAGCTTGGCAAAGGAACCGGCCTCGGTCTCTCCACCACGCTGGCAATCGTCAAGAGCCACGGCGGATTCATCAAAGTTTGCAGCGAACAAGGAAATGGATCGCAGTTCAGGGTGTATCTCCCGGCAAATACCACCGAAGCAGCGGTCGATAAAACATCTGCCGAACCGACGCAACATCCCCGGGGCAATAGTGAATTGATTCTTGTGGTGGACGATGAGGAAGCCGTCCGCGTGGTGGCCAAAAAAACTTTGGAGCTGTTTGGGTATCGCGTGCTGCTGGCGTGTCATGGAGCCGAAGCCGTGGCGCTCTATGCCGGGCATCGGCATGAAATTTCCGCGGTGTTGACCGACATGGCCATGCCGATCATGGACGGCCCCACATTGATTGTTGCCTTGAAGAAAATGAATCCCCGTGTCCGCATCATTGGTTCCAGCGGATTGACGTCCAGTGGCGAAGTCGCCAAGGCGCTCGGCGTCGGCATCATTCATTTTGTGCCCAAACCTTATACCGCGGAAACAATGCTCACGGTTCTGCGCAAGGTTTTAGACGGAGATTGATGGAATTTAGCCGCGGGAATTCCGTCTCAATCTCACAAAGCGCTGGCTCTTTTCTCGCTTTGAATGCTCACCGGCCCGAGCAGGCCGGATTTCGGCAGCGGCGAATCCTTCTTGAACGGCTCGTAAGAACTCCACGTGAACCTCTCCGCAACCGGAAGGGCCGCGTCGCCAATCATTCGATTCGGCCACAGGTCTGCCACGCGAATTTCCAACGCATTCTGACCCGGTTTCAAAGCGTCCGTGATGTTCACGCGAAATGGCGCTTTCCACAAAATGCCAAGGTCGTGGCCATTCAGTTTCACGTCGGCCATCACCTGCACATCGCCGAGGTTAAGCCAGGTCTCAACGTCACCATTTTCGGAGCTCGGATTCCAATCGAATGTTTTCGTATAAGTCGCGGTGCCGGAAAAATATTTTACGCCGTCGTTCGTCGAGTCACTCAACGAGATAAGGTGATCCAGCGTGATTTGTTCCGGCGCGCCCCACTTGGGCGGGAAATGCACAACCCATTCGCCGCCAACTTCCAGCGGAGCAGGGACGGCCGCGATTTGAACCTGCTTCGTTTCGCCGCTCGCCGTTTTCAATTCATAATGCCCCGGCTGTGAAGCAACAATGCTCAGCCGCCCGGCTGCGTCGCAACGGACTTCAGCCGCGCGGCCCTCCGCTGCGATTGCGGCAACCAGGCTGACGTTATCGGGATCCTGTCCCGTCAGGGACAATTGCCGGCCATCAACCGTGTATTCCGCCTTCAACGTTTTGACGGTCCCATAAGCCGGGTCATCGCCGTCCGCCAGTTTTCCAACCTTAAAATCGAGTTCTCCGCCATCCACCAGCGCCTGCAATTTGGTTTGCACGTCACGCGTGCGCGCCGCATCGCCCGGTACGCCGTAAGTCGCGCTTTGAATTTTGATAACCGGTGCGCGGCTCAACGGTATCACCGCCTGGCCATCGCGCGTAAAACTCATCACCGGATCAAACGGCCACACTTGCGGACGGAATACGACGAAGCAGGAACCGCTGGCTTCCAGGCGCAAAGAAACGGAGACGCCATCCGTCGTTTTTTCATAAAGCGCCAGCGGAGAAATCTCGCCCGTCTGCGGGTCCCACAATTCCGGACGCAGGCCATTCACGCGAAAGTTGCATTTTGCCTCAACGGCGGCCGCCGTCTCGTTGGCCACAAAATAAATCTGCGTGTCGCCCGCCTGGCGATGAATCCAATTCAGCCGCGTGCTCGCCGTGAAATCCGCCGGCGTCGCCAATTGTTCCAAAATTTCCGCCAGCGGTTTTCCCCAGATTATTTTGCCTTTGCCAAAAGAATGTTCCGTGACGGTTTGGCCGTCACAATCGCCCCACACTTTTGCCGCGAGCCGGGCCACTTCTTCATCACACTTCGGGAAATCCGAAAGACTCGGCGAAGCGGTCGGACGCGGGCCGATGATCGTGGCGCCGTCCGCGGCCAGTTCCTTGATTTTTTTTACCAGCGCCGGAGTCATCAGCCGGTAGTCAGCCGGCAGGACCAGCGCGCGATAACTCATTCCGTCCGGCAAAACCAGCCGGCCATGCCTTGCCTTCATCCGCGTCATCAAAGCTTCCGCGCTGCACTCATCATATTTGTAACCGGTGGGAACCGCGGGTTTGGGATCGAAATAGGTTTGGTTCGGCAACTGCGGGCGCAGATAGCACAAGTCGGCTACGAACTTCCCCTGCCGCAACATGAATTGGCAG